>NZ_CASGGV010000322.1:0-37672 GCF_949319125.1 Frankia sp. Hr75.2
AGTAATCGCGGCGGACGGATTCAGGCGATGGCTACGGACTGAACAGGCGCTCCGGGTAAACGGGACGCTCCCCATCCCCGTGACTGCGCCGGTGCTGTCCGTTCTTGCTGGTCTCATCACAGGGATCCTGGTAGTGGCGGTCGTCCTGCAGTGAATGTTTCGTATGGCGTGTCCTCGCCGAGCGCCGCGGTATGGCCACCGACCCGGGACTCCAGCTCGAGCGGACAGCGTTGTCGTGGCTTCGGACAACACTTAGTCATGCGGGACTCGCCTTGCTCCTCGTCCGCTGGACTGCGGGCGGAGGAAGGTCCACTGCTCTGGTACTCCTGGCTGCAATGGCCCTTCCGGTATCTGCGGTCCTGGCTTATGTGTCGTACCGTGCGCGGCTGCGTATTCGGGACATCAACGCCACGATAACTATGCCGGTGGCCGTCGCGACATCGGCTGCTGCTGTCTGCATAGTTGCAGCCTTGCGCTGGTTGCAGTTGTGATTGGATAAAGCAACATCGCCGCGTCGAGCGGGCCTCAGAACGGAGCGGACGGCCTCCACGCGACCCGCCCGATCTTCTCGTCGGTCAGCCCGGCATCGCCACCGGCTCTGGCTCCCCGCGCAGCGCCAGCGAGGACCATAGCTTTCTTCGACGCGACAGACCCACCTGTTGCTTGATCAGGTGGGTCGTAGGTCGTCGTCGAGGTCGAACGCGAAGGAGTTCATCAGGAAGGCGGATGCCTCGAAGGCTCCGACTGTGAAGATGAGGTCCATGAGCTGTTGGGTGTCGAGTGCGGCGGTCAGCGCGGCCCACGTCTCGTCACCGATCGCGCCGTCGTCGAGCAGCTCGTCAACGGCGCGCAGCAGCGCGGCGTCGAGCGGGCTCCAAGACGGTTCGGCTGGCTCCCGCGTAACCTTGTCGATCTCCTCGTCGGTCAGCCCGGCGTCGCGACCGACGAGGACGTGCTGCGCCCACACGTAGTCGCATTTACGGCGCGCCGCGACGCGCAGGACCAGCAGTTCCGTCTGCCGCTGGGCGAGGGTGGTCGCCAGCAGCACATGACCGTTGAGGGTGAAGAACGCCCGTGCCAGGTCTGGATGGTGCGCGAACGTCCCGAGGGCGTTGCGGGCCTTCGGTGCGCCCTCTCGGATGGACCGCGTGTGGCGGGGCGCGGGCGGCACCAGGGCAGCAAGCGCTTCCCTCATCTCAGTCGGCCATTTCTTGGCGGGGAGCGGCTCGATTCGTGCCATGTTCATCGTTCCTTCCGTCGATGATGCACCGGGCCCGTCATCTCACCACTTCTCGACCTGGGTCTTCTCCAGATCCAGGGGCCGCGCGTATGACGGATCGTTCTTGTCCCGCGTGCCCCTGATGAAGCCGGCGAACACGCCGGAGGAGAGGAGTGACGTGTCGCCGTTCATCGTCCACTCGAGGGTGCACCGACGCAGTGCGATCTTCCACTCGCCGCCCCGCCGCTCGACGCGATCGAGGTATCGGCCTCCGAAGAGGTGCACGCTCTTGCCGTCACGGGAACGCATGGCACCGACGACGTAGCTTTCGCAATGCGCCCGGTCACCGTCGATCTCGCAGGTGTGTGTGGTGATGTTGTGCAGGTGATCGATGAAGACTGATGAGTGAGCCTGGTTGGCGTACTCGCCGTATTCGGGGCCAAGCTTCACGACAGGCCCGTGCTCGTCGACTCCATCGTCGTGGTAAACGCTCGTCATCAGCTCGATATCGTGACGGTCGTGACCGCGCGACTGCTTCATGACGCAGTCGAGAATCGCGATGCGGTCCGTGACGTACCGGAGCTCACGACGGAGTTCCTTGAGCTCATCCTCGATGGACATGATGGTCCTCCCTCGTCGTAGCAGTCACGTGCCATCGACCGGTGAAGCCTCGGAGCCCACCGTCTCCGACCTCGGAGCCAGGCGAGGCACCAACTGTTGCTGTACGTCTGTATAGCGTCCTGGCAGGGGCTAGTCAAAACCGGCTGCCCTGAGTTACGCCCCTGTGCGTCTGACTTCGACCACTCGGCGGCCGTGTATCGAGGTCGGTTGGCCGCACCGGTGTTCCCCGTGGACATGTCAGCCTGTGAGGGAGGCGACCAGGTCCGTTGTGCGCCGCCGGGACACCCGGCGATCCTGGCGGACCGGCACGACGAACACCTGGATGTCTATTGCGCCTTTGCGTGGTCTGTTCTCGGCGGTCGGCGGTCTTGGGTGCGCAGAGGTCCCTGACGCGGGCACTCGATGCTGTCGGTCGGAGGCCTCGGCCGCGTGGATCTTCCCCGTCTACGCGCCGGGCCCCCGGCTGCGACCTGGACCCAGCAGGAGACCGGACGAGATCGAGCATTCGTCGGCTTAGTCCTGGTCAAGAAGCTCGCGGAGCAGATCTGTGGTGCGGCGCCGGGAAACCGCCCGCGCTTCCCGCGTGTCGCCCACCGGGACCACGTTGGCCCAGACGTCGGTGGCGCCAGCGTCGATCAGGCCGTGGAGCTGGCCGCGTACGGAGGCCTCGTCGCCGACGATGGCAGCCTCGGTCGCGGTGGAGGCCCCGCCGATCCTGAGGATGCGCTGGTAGTTGGGCAGGCTCCCGTAACCTGCGGCGGTAGCTGCCGTGGCGGCGCGGGCCTCGTCGAGGTCGTCGTGGACGGCGACGGGGAGCCCGGCGACGATGCGCGGCGCCGGGCGGCCCACCGCGGCTGCCGCGGCGTGCACCTTCGGCGCTACGTGGGTCTCGATCGCCCGTGGCGGGGCCATCCACAGCACCACGCCGTCGGCGAGCTGGCCGGCGACCCGGAGCAGTCGTGGCGACAAGGCCGCGAGCAACACGGGCACCGGGTGGCTGATGGGCACCATCCGCTCGGCGGTGCGTGCCGTCCAGTCCTCGCCCTTGACGTCGACGGCCTCGCCGCGGAGCAGGCCGGTGAGGATGGTGACGTACTCCTCGGTGCTGCGGCCGGGATGGTCGTAGGACAGGCCATAGACGTCGCGGATCAGGCCTTCATGCGAGGGGCCGAGGCCCAGGGTGAAACCGGGCCGGTTCATCGCGGAGACGACGGACGCGGCGCGGTTGGCCTGCAGCAGGGGATGGCAGGGATAGGTCTGCAGGACGGCGGTGCCCAGTTCGATCCTGGCTGTCTCGCGGCCCGCGACGGCCATGGCGACGAGCGGGTCACCGGTGACGGCGCTCGCGTACCACAGAGACGTGAAGCCTTCAGTCTCAGCATCCTTCGCCTGCTGGACGATTTTGTCCGCCGAGCTACCCCCACCGGTCAAACCGATGCGCACTCCGACCTCCCCGTTACCGCTGTACAGACGTCCTACTGTGTCGTACGAATGTACAACCAGCGTCCGCCAGTCGAAAGTAGAAGGCCGTGTTGCTCTCGGTAGCCAAGGTGTTCCGGTGGTAGCTGAACGGTTCCATGCGGGAGGCCCGGTGCCGCAGTGGTCTCCGCTCTCCGCTGCCGGCGCCACCAACGACGAGGGAAGCGGAAAATGATCAAAATCTCGAGGGGTTGCGCCGGTGAGCACGGACACCCCTGACTCGCCGGCCGGTCCAGCCGAGGCGGGCGTCCGGCTGTAGCGAGTAGCTGTCGGCCAGCAGCCCGCCCGACCGCGGACGATACTGATTGCGGTGCCACCGGGCTGCCGACTACTCGTGGTCCCGTCCTGGACCCGCGGGATCGGACCCGCGGCGTCAGGGGATACCTTCGCTGGTGAGCGGATGGAGCGGCGACGAGGAGGCAGCTGGTGGCATCCTCCCGCCGTGTCGGGTCGACGACGTCCAGGACGCGAACGCTGCTGTTGGACAGCGCGCAGCAGCTCATGCTTGAGCACGGCTATGCCGCCGTCACCTACCGAGGTCTCGCGGCCCGCGCCGGCGTTGCCGCGAGCCTCGTGCAGTACTACTTCCCCACCCTCGACGATCTCTTCGTGGCGCTGCTGCGGAGCGGAACGGACCGCATCCTCGAACGATTCGCCGAGGCATCCCAAACGGAGCAGCCGCTCCGCGCGGTCTGGGAGTACGCGAGCGACAGGACCGCGACAGCTCTACTCCTGGAGTTCATGGCCCTCGCGAACCATCGCAAGGCCATTCAGAGCGAGATCGGTCGCGGCGGTGAGCGTGTCCGCGACGCTCAGCTCGAGGCCGTGTCCCGGCAGTGGACACAGTATGGCCTTGACGAACGGGCTGTGTCCCCGGCCGGGCTCCTGTTCATGATGAACGCCATTCCCCGCATGCTGGCGCTTGAGGAGACCTTCGGCACCCACACCGGTCATCGCGACGCGGTCGAGATCATCGAGCGGTTTCTGGACCACATCGAACCCCGTCGGCACGAGCGTGAAGAATAGGATCTTCGGGCCGACTGGCCAGGGCCAGCAGAGTCTGTAGCGGTTCGGCGCCGGATTTCTCTCCCGGTTACGAGTTGATCGCCGCTCACGTGCCTGGCGTCGACGACCGTGTTGGGGTGCGAATTCGTTCCGGCCGGTCCGTCGGTCACCCGCGCCCTGGGAGCCGTCCGAGTCATCACGCTGCTCGACCATTGCCGAGCGCCACGGCCTCGACCCGGAGACGATCGGCTTGACTAATGCCTCCGGGCCATCCCGGGGGAGCCCGAGGAGACCGGCTACGGCGTGCTGATCTCCGCCTCCGACGCTCCTGGCTTCCGCTCGTGCGAGACCCTCTATGTCCACGGTGGCCCAGGCCCGCCGGGTCGTCGGACGCCGCCCGGTCCGTCAGCCGACGGCGACCTCGCCGACGAGGGTGGTGCGGTGCATGAGTCGCCGCGACGTCGCGGCAAACGGCGTCGCCCGGTGCAGCATGCCTGTGTTGTCCCAGATGACGAGATCACCGGCGCGCCACCGGTGACGCAGGACGAACCTCGGCTGTGTCGACCAGTCGAGCAGTCTCTCCAGCAGCGCCCGTCCTTCGTCCGCGGGCAGGCCGACGACCTCTCCGGCCGTCGCGCCGAGCAGCAGCGACTTACGGCCGGTCTGACGAGTCCACACCAGCGGATGCTCCCGGGCCGGCACCCGCGCCCACGCGGCCTGCTGCTCCTCGGTCGCGTCCGGATGGGCCCGTCGCTGCGCCGTGGCGAAGCTGTGCACCACGCGGAGATCGGCGATCCGCTCCTTCTCCGCCTCGGGGAGAGCGGCGTAGGCGGCATACGTGCTCGCGAACTCGGTGTCCCCGCCGTTCTCGTCCACCTCGCGCGCTGTCAACAGTGTCGCCTTCTGCGGCAGCTCGTCGGTGGCGCCATCGATGTGCCAGAGGAAGTTCCCCTGCCGATACCAGGCCAGCGCCGCGTCCGTCCTCGACGGATCCAGCGTGATCGTGGCGATCTCCGGGAGCTCGTGCTCACCCGTAGGATTCGGGACGACCTCACCGAGTAGCTGGCTGAATATCACCAGCTCCTGGTCGCTGATGTCGGCTTCCCGGTAGACGACGACCCCATGCTGCTCGAGGGCCTCCAAACACTCGACCGCCGCCTTCCGGGTGGGCAGATCCCCACCCGACACTCCGGTGATCTCCAGGCCGATGTGCGGGCTGAGGGGGATGGCGGTGACAGACATGGCGCTCCAAGACTGTGCTGCACTGACGCTGTACAGACGTACTACCAAGTTGGACGACTGTACAGCAGGCATGGGGCGAGTGACACTGAGGTACCTGGAGAGATGGGCTCCAGAATTTCCAGTTGGGCGGTGACCTGCGCACCTGCCTGCCGGACGGAGCTCGCGGCGGGCAGATTGGACGGGCACGGTGTGGCCGTTGCTCTACGCCCGTTACGCAACGTGCTCGGACTGATGCTGCTCCGAGCCCGCGGGAACACTGCGGCGAAGCGCTTCGCCGCCGCCATGCAAGGTGGCTTACCGGAACCTCGGCACCGGTGAGCGTCACCGCGTCGACATCAAACGATCTCTCAACTACGACGATGGCGTCCGCTGACCTACCTACCTATCCCACGCTTGGCGCTGTGAGGCGACGGCAGGTTTCGGGGGACCCCGGCGTCAGCAGGCTACCTGGGGTAGCGGCACGCCATGGCCCTGCTGCGTTAGGCCGTGGGCCGGGCCGCCCCCGCACCCCGGCTGCGCGGGTCATCCGTAACGGCAACCGATGCGTCTGGCGTGGGCGTACGACGGTGCGGGCGCGCGTTTCCGCTGGTAGGCGGGCTGTTTGTGCGATCGGGGATGGAGATTGTGGGGACCGGCGTCAGGCGCTGTGGACCGCGGGCGGGATCACGTTCCTCAACATCGAAGACGAGACGGGGATGGTGAACGTGATCTGCACGCTCGGGCTGTGGCAGCGCTACCACCGCGTCGCGCGCAGCAGCCCCGCGCTGCTGATCCGCGGCGTGGTCGAGAAGGCCGACGGCGTGGTCAGCCTCCTCGCCGACCGCGTCGACGTGCTCCCGATGCGGGTCACCGCCAAGTCCCGGGACTTGGCGGTGACCCGCTCAGGCGGTCGCGCGCCGGAGCACCAGCCACGCCGCGCCGCCGAGCGCCAGCGCGAACACCAGCGGATACGCGGTGAACAGCGTGAGCGAGGGCTGGCCACCGAGGAAGCTCCCGATCGAGGGCCACCAGTTCTGCGTCTTCGCCAGGGCACCCATCGCGACGAGCAGCGCGACGCTGCCGAAAATGGCGAGGTAGATCCCGGTATGACGCCAGCGCTGGAACACCACCCCCGCCAGCACCCCGATCGCGGACACCGCGACCAGCGGTCCACTGTAGACAAGCCACAGCGCGAGCGGGTTGCCGTGGCCCAGCACGTCCAGCCCGAAGATCCGCGTCTCCCGTCCCCAGCCGCCGGTCAGCCGCTCGACGATGTCGAACGCCACCAGCCCGAGCCCGAGGAGCAGCGCCTGGCCGAGGACGACCAGTGCGGTGGCCGCGGCGAACGCCCGGCGGGTGACGCCGAGCCCCAGCGTGAAGGGGAACACCTGCGTCATCGTCTGCAGGTGCGCGGAGGCGATCGCGCCCAACAGCATCGGCAGCAGGTAGATCTCGTGTGCGCCGCGCGCGGTTTCGCCGTTCGAGACGTCGATGCCCCAGCCCAGCGGCGGCATCGCGGCCAGCGCGAGCAGCGGGTAGCCCAGCAGCGCGGGCCAGTGGACGAGCTGGATCCGGACGACGTCGAGCACGCGGGGCATCAGGACTCCTTCCCGGCGGCGACCGGCCGGCGGTTGCGTTGGGTGGTGCGGACGACGAGCTGCTGCAACGAGACCGGCTCGAAGTCCAGCCCGGGTTCGAGCCGGTTCCCGGCGCCGGCGAGGGTGACGCGCAGGGAGCCGCCGACCTGCTCCCGGTGCAGCTCGTCGTAGCCGGCGGCGAAGCGCTCGACGGCGCCGGTGGGGCCGGTGACCGCGACGGTTTCGCCGCGCAGCGTCTCGGCCTCGGCGTCGATGAGCACGCGGCCCGCGTCCAGCAGCACGACGTGCTCGATCAGGTCGCTGACCTCGTCGATCAGGTGTGTGGAGAGCACGACCGTGCGCGGGTGCTCGGCGTAGTCGGCCAGCAGCCGGTCGTAGAACAGCTGCCGCGCGACGGCGTCGAGGCCGAGGTAGGGCTCGTCGAACAGGGTCAGCGGGGCCCGCGAAGCCAGCCCGATGATCACCCCGACCGCGGACAGCTGCCCGCGCGAGAGCTTGCGGAGCAGCCGGTCGACCGGGACCGCGAAGTCCGCCAGCAGTGCCGCGGCGAACGCCGGATCCCAGTGGGGGTAAAGCAGTTCGGCGGCCCGCAGCGCGTGCCTGACCCGGAACTTGTCCGGGTAGTGCTGGCTCTCCCTGATGAAACACATCCGCGAGAGCACGTCGGCGTTCTCGTACGGGTGCTGCCCGAAGACCTCCACCTCCCCGCCGGTCTCGAACGCCTGCCCGGTGAGGATCCGCATCACCGTTGTCTTCCCGGCCCCGTTGCGGCCCAGCAGACCGTGGATCGTGTTCTCGGCCAGCTCCAGGCTCACGCCGTCGAGCGCGGCGACGTCGCCGTAGCGCTTGGTCACCCCGGCCATCCGCACCACGTTCATCGTTCGGGCTCCCAGACGTCGATCAGCTTCTTGATCTCCTCGGCGTCCATGCCGAGTTTGCCCGCCTCCGCCATCAGCGGGGCGAGGAACTGCCGCGTGAAGTCCCCGCGCCGCCGCTCCAGCAGCTGCGCGCGGGCATCCGTGGCGACGAACATGCCGATGCCTCGTCTCTTGTAGAGGATCCCGTCGGCGACGAGCTGGTTGATGCCCTTGGCCGCGGTCGCCGGGTTGATCCGGTGGAAGGCCGCGAGCTCGTTGGTGGAGGGCACCTGCGTGTCCGCGGCCAGGCTCCCGTCGACGATCGAGTTCTCGATCTGCTCGGCGATCTGGAGGAACAGCGGCCGTCCGTCGTCCTTCACGCCGACCACCGCGCGCCGCGGTTCGTCGGTCCATTACTCATGTAACTAACCGTGGAGGCTCGGGCGGGCGTTGTCAAGCCCGTCCGGACTGAAGGTGACCCGTTCCTGTTCACGCCTGGGCTCTTTGGGGCAGGCTGGCCTACAGGGTGTTCACCGCCGCCGCAGGGTCAGCCTGACCCGCCGGGACCGGGACGCGCACCTGCCGCCGGACCTGGCAGGACGGGACTTCACCGCACCGGCACCGGACCGGGTCTGGACCGCCGGCTACGCATGAGGCTGCTGAAGAGCCACCTAAGCGGCTGGCAGGTGAGGTGAGGCTTGCGGCAGGTGAGACATCCGACGGAAGCCTCGAGGAGATCTTGAAGCGCATCCCGCGGTGGGATGTCGACTGGGGCAACGTCGCGCTGTCGTCGATGCCGACAACGCGCGGCTGGGAGACGCTACCGATCTACCACCTATGCGCCGCCTATGCGCTCAGCAACCGCATGGTCGCGGCCATTCCGGACTGGTTGACGAGCGGTCGCTCGGCGGAAAGACCGCTGTCATCGGCGGGTGGTCGTGGCGGTGAAGAGTCGCGGCATGCGACGAAAGATGTTGGCTTCCCTCGCCGTCGGGTCGGCCCTCGCCGCCGGGCTGCTCCCGGCGGGTGCCGGACAGGCCGCTGGTCCCGGCAGCGGCCCCACCGGCCCCGGCTTCACCTTTGCACTGCTCGGCGACACGCCCTACGGGGACGACCAGCGGGCGGCCTTCCCGGCCCTCGTCGACACGATCGACACAGACCCGGACGTGCGCCTGGTGCTGCACGCCGGCGACGTCAAGAACGGCTCCTCGACCTGCGACGACGCCCGCTTCGCCGACCTGGCAGCGCTGTTCGGCACGTTCGACGACCCGTTCGTCCTGACGCCCGGGGACAACGAGTGGACCGACTGCCACCGCACCGCCGCGGGCGGCTACCTCCCGACCGAGCGGCTGGAGGCGGTGCGCGAGGTCTTCTTCCCGGACCCGGGCAAGACGCTCGGACAGCACCCGATGCCGGTGTTCACCCAGGCCCGTGACGCCGCCCACCAGGCCTACGTCGAGAACGTGCGCTTCACGGAGGGCCGGGTCGTCTTCGCGGCGGTGCACGTCGTCGGCAGCGAGAACGATCTGGAACCGTGGGCCCAGCTGCCCGGCGGCGACCAGCCCACCGTTCGGCTGGCCGAGTTCGAGGCCCGCAAGGCCGCCGCGCTGGACTGGATCGACGGAGCCTTCGAGACCGCCGACCGCACCCGGGCGGCGGGCGTGCTGCTCCTGATGCAGGCCGAACCGCTCGACACCCCCGGCTTCGCCGAGATCCGGCAGCGCATCGTCGACCAGACCCGCGCCTACGGTAAGCCGGTCCTCCTGGTGCACGGCGACGAGCACGTCTACGAGGTGGAGCCGGCGTACGCCGGCGTCGCCAACCTGACCCGACTGGAGACCTTCGGGTCCACCGCCGCCACCTGGCTGCGGGTGACCGTCGACCCCACCGCTCCGGGCGTCTTCTCCTGGGAACCGAGAACGGTCCCCGCGAGCTGACCGGGCAGCGGGAACGGACGAGCTGGTGAAGAACGGACAACCGGATCCGGATCCACCAGCTGTCCACCCGCCGACACGATAGGCCGTGCAGCGCGGTCCCAGGCCCGTTGTCCAGTCCCAGCTGATTCTTGACGTTTCGGTTCCGGCTGATAGTTGACGGGGGGCTAGTCCTTGATCTGTTGGTGGGATTCGCTCTCGTGGCGGGGCCTGATCCGGTAGATCGTCGTGCATGACGCGGGTGCAACTGAGGGACGAGGAGTGGGAGTTCATCGGGCCCTACCTGCCGATCGGCAGGTAGGGCCCGTATCCCGAGCGGTTGCGGCTGCAGCTCGAGGGCGTGGTCTGGCGGTTCAGGACGGGCGGGCAGTGGCGGGAGATACCGAGGGAGTTCGGTGCCTGGCCGACCGTCTACAACCGCTTCTGGCAGCGGAGGAATGCCGGCGTCCTCGAAGCCCTGCTGGAGGGCCTGATCGCCGAGGCCGCGAAGCGGGGTGAGGTGGACCTGTCCCTGGTCGGCGTGGACTCCACCACCGTCCGGGCCCACCACGATGCTGTCGGGATGCAGTGTGCCCACGACGTCATCACCGCCTTGGAGGCAGCCGCCGCCCAGGAGGAGAAGGCCCGGCAAAAAGGGGCGGCCCGGTAGGACAAGACGGGCAGAACGGCGGAGACGATCCCGAACGGGAGGAGCGACGACGTGTCCGGCGCCGGCGTGGACTCCGGCTGAAAGCTGCCTTACTCGGACGATCGAGGGGCGGGCAGACCAGCAAGGTCCACCTCGCCGCCGACCCTGCTGGGCTCCAAAATTCGGGTTTCGGCCTGTGAGCTGGTCTTTTGCGGCCGAGGTGATCGTCTGCGGGGGTCGTCAGGCCGCGTTGCGGTACTCGTTGATCATGCCGCCGAGGATGCGGGTGCGCCGGACGGCGGACCCAGGGTCGGGGCGACTGCAGGGGGCGAGTCGGGTGGGTGCTGGCTGAGGAAGCGGTGGGGTCGGTGAGTGTTGAAGTGTGAGGTGCTGCCCGTTTTCGGGCAGGCCGCCGTGGTCCGGGCTGCTGGTCGGGGCCATGGCCTACTGGCCCCGACCACTGGTGTCATTCTGGGGTCGGGGCCCGCGTGCCGTCTACGGACGTGCGACGGCGTGGCTGCGCGTTTCCGCTGGTAGATGACCTGTTCTCGCGGTTGGGGATGGAAATTGTGGGGCCGGGGATGGTGGGGTGGCGGTTCGCATTGTGCGCGGTTCTGCCCACTCTTCCTCTGTCCTACCTGCGGTTTCACCGTACCGATGGTCCAGGCTGCGGGTTGTGCGGTGCACGGACAGAGTAAAATTTTCCCTGTCTGGGACGCACGCTGACCGATGATCTGCGAGTTCGCCACGCGGGCTTGTGTCGGGTTCGGGAGAATGCGATGTTCTGGATCATCTTGCGGTAGCTGGCGCGCGACAGCGTGATGACCTGCTGGACGGCGCAGGGGTCATCGGAGGCCAGGACGATGCCAGCGGAGGAGATCGTGACTCTCGCCGAGATCACCGGACCGCTGGCCTGTCCCCGACGGCTCTGGTGTGCGCTGACAATCTTCGCCAACGTCGCCCTGTTGCGCGCCGAACTGGGCCGAGCCGCCGAGACCGGGGCCGACCAGCCGCCGAATCATTCGGACGTCGCCACCAGCGGCGGATCGGACGAAGCGACGACGACGAACAACTGAGGTGGTCGCTCTACGTCACGGACCGCCACTCCGGCGAGTCGCTGGACGATCACGATCCGTACGCCACGTGTGTGGACTCCACTCGCACAGCGGTCGGCGCCGGTAAGGCGGACGCCGATCGGCACCGCCGGGGCGACGGAAACGGACGTCGGACGGCGCCGCCGGGAAAACGTGAACGGACGCCAGGAGGCACAGCCGAGGAGGCGGAATCAGCCGCCTGGTCTGGCCCGCCTGGCCTGGCCCGACCTCTGGCCACGCTGGCCGGGGATGTCAGCTGACTGCCAGGACGACGGCGGCACCGAGGCTGCCGAGCCCGACGGCGAACGCCATCTCGGGCAGCCCACCGTCGCGCCGCCGGAAGAGGCGGTCGAGCGCGAGCCGCCCCGCGCCGATCGCCGCTACCGCGGTCGCGACCACCGCGATACACAGCGGATACTCCATGCCGCCGTCGGTTGCCCACAGTCCCCGCGGCACGGTCACGATCATCGCATTGATCATCACGCCGATCACGGCCGCGGCCGCCAACGGAGTCAGCAGGCCCGCGGCCAGGCCGAGGCCGCCGAGGAGTTCGCCTGCGCCGGCCAGCCCGGCGAAGAAGGTGCCGGGGTGGTAACCAAGCTGGGTGAACCCGCTGCCGGTCGCGGTGAGGCCCTCGCCGCCGAACAGGCCGAAGAGCTTCTGCGCGCCGTGCCCGGCGAGCAGCAGGCCGAAGGTCATCCGTAGGAGCAGTAGCCCGAGGTCGCCGGCGGACACGGCCACGGGACGTGCGACGGGGCGGGACGCGTCGGGTGGGGCTGGGGTGGCAGGTGGTGGGCGGTGGGGCGTCCGGTGCCGCTCGAGAAGTTTCATGTCGAGACCTCGATTCGGAGGCACACATGGTGATGTTCTGGTTGCTAGGGGTTCTGCCCACGGTGCCGGGCCGGTACCAGCACGCCCATGATGTGCTGGTGCTTGCGATCGAGCGGGAACAATGGGCGAAGTCCGGCGTACGGCTCGCCCGACGGCTGCGGCGTCACGGCGACGCGGCGGCAGTCCGGTCCGACCGTCGCTGAGGGTGCGCCCGACGACGCCCCGGAGGACCGCCGGTTTGCCGTCAGGACGGCGAGAGCACCCGCAGACTCGCCGTCGCGCCGGGAGTCGACCGTCCGGCGGGGTTCCAGAGCACGAGAAGATCCTCGCCTGTCCCGGCCACGCCGGCCAGACCGGTACCCCAGGACGGCAGCGGGGTCCATGTGCCAGCGGTCTCGTCCAACACCTGTGTCGGTACGCCGGCGCAGGACGGGAGCGCCACCGCAACCGCGGCGGCCGGTTCGCGCAGGGCCACCACTGAGGTCGGGCAGAGGGTCGACCTCGGTACGGCGGGGCCGGGCAGGGGTACCCACTGCCCGGTCGTCACGTCCAAGGCGGGGGAACTCGTAAGTCGTCGCCCCCTTCGACAGGTCGACGACGATGCGCATGGCGTTCGGGTCGAGTGTGGTGACCGGGATGGGTGACCTCTCAGCTCCTCGCGGCGAACAGGTCGACCCGGCCCGTCGAGACGGCGGCGACCGCGCCTCCGTCGACGAGCAGGTCGATTCCGGTGATGAACGAAGCGTTGTCCGACAGGAGGAAGTCAACGGCGGCGGCGATGTCGTCCGCCGAGCCGAGCCGGCCGGTGCCGGACGCCGCGACCATGGCGCGCATACCAGCGCCGGACTCGCTCGCGAGCTCCTGCTGTCCCATCTTCGTCGAGATGACGCCAGGACTGATCGAGTTGACCCGGGCGCCTCGTGCGCCCCACGCGTTGCTGGCCGAACGCACCCGCAGCTGGTTGGCCCGCTTGGCGAAGGAGTAGGCGTAACCCGCGCTCGGGAACGCGTCTACCGCCGTGAACGGCAGGTTCAGCAGCTCCTCGGTGGCGGTGTTGGCCAGCTGAGCCTCGATCTCGCGGGCTGGCGGGGGAGCGAGGTAGCCGGACATGCTCGAGATGACCACGCCGGCGCCGCCCACGGTGACGACCTCGGCGAACGCGTCGAGCACCAGCGCGGTACCGAGCAGGTCGACCTTCAGGATCGCGTCGACCGGCGCCTGCGTGGGGGACAGCCCCGCGGTGTGGACCACGTGCCGCACCGGGCCGAGGGCCGCGGCGGCCCGCGCGAGCGCGTACACGGACTCCCGGGACGACACGTCCACGACCTGGGCCGTCACCTGCTGGCCCTCGTCGCGGAGGTTCTCGGTGACGGCGTTCAGCGCCGTCTCGTTGTAGTCGGCCAGCAGTACCGTCTTGCCCGTACCGACCCGGCGGGTTACGGCGACACCCATGCCGCCCGTGCCGATGACCACCAGTACCTCGTTCGGCATGCCTCAAGCTCCCAACGTCCAATTCCGAGACGATCGGTCTCGGATCAGGGACTATACGCTCGCAGTCCCGGCCGGGTCGCGCTCCTAGACTCACGTGGATGACGGGCGGGCGCCGGCGCAGTGAGAGCTCGCGGCGGGCGATCCTCGACGCGGCCCGCGGCCTGCTGCTCGAACGCGGTTACGAACGGTTGACGATCGACGCCGTCGCCGCCCAGGCCGGCGTCGGAAAGCAGACGATCTATCGCTGGTGGGGGTCGAAGGGCGCCGTCGTCGCCGATGCGGTGCTCGAGGGCGGGCTGGCGCCACCGTTCGTCCCCCTGCCCGACACGGGAGACATCGAGACCGATCTGCGCGCCTGGCTGCGGGCCTGGACCACGCATCTGGCCTCCGGTGTGGGCACGAGCCTCATCCTCGCCCTCACGGCGGCCACGGCCGAGGACCGCGCCGTCGCCGATGTCCTCTACGAGCGCTTCACCGGACCCCACGAGCAGCTCCTGCGCGACCGCCTGGAGAGTGCCCGCGCGGCGGGTCAGCTCGGGTCGCAGGTGCCGGTCCCGACGATCGCCGGCGTGCTGATCGGCTCCCTGCTTTATCGCGTCCTCAGCAGGCAGGCACCGCCGACGGCGGACGACGCCGACATGGTCGTGCGCCTGGTGCTCGCCGGGGTTGCCTGATCTGAACCCATCATCCCATGAGCAGCAGAACGGTGCCGTAGTCCGCCGTTTTGGCCTTCGGAAGTTAGCGCGTGAACTTCTTCGCCGGTGGCCCCGTCATCAGCTGACATATCTTCAAGCGGGCGTCATCGACTCCTGCAAGGAATCACCGAGCTGTTCCCGGTCTCCGGTCTGGGGCACTGAGGTGCCCGGATAGCCGGCCACCCGATCACCGCGACCCAGCGCCTGAAACTGGACTCGGACGGTCTCATCTGCGAGATCACACTGCCAGGCGGCGCACCTCCCGACTGAACCGTTTTTGGTCTTCTCTGGAATCGAACGCTTCCCGCCTGATCGGGTTCGAGGACGCGGGCCGGCGCTTCAGGGGGCGCGGCGCCCGGCCCCGGCGTGCAGCGCCCATTCCCGGGCCGCCGCGAGCACCAGCAGCACGACCACCAGAGGCACGCCGAAGAAGACGACGAGTCCGAACCCGATGTTGGCGCCGATCACTCCGGCGGTCGCGACGTGGTACCCGAAGCCGAGGATCACGCCGACTCCGACGAGCGGACACACCACCTGCCACCGGCGCCGGTCGGTGGCGCCGCGGCGGCCCCCGTGCAGCAGGAGCGCCGCGGCGGCTGCCGCCAGGAGCAGAGCGATAACGCCGATGGTCGTCATCCACCCGGCCGGGATGTCCAGCGGCCGGACGGCGTAGTCGAGTTCCGACCGCGGGACGCCCTGGTAGTCGTCCTGTCCCAGCAGTCCCACGACCGCGACCGGCACGGCCGCGATCAGAAGGATGGCGGCCCCACCGTGGAGGGCTCGCGTGAGAGTGGAGGTCGGCGTCCGCGGCGGCGGCGAGGTGGGCATGAGAGCCAGTCTTCCCATCAGCCCCCGGGACGGCCTGAGCGCGAATACTCAAACTCACCGGGCGGTTCCGACGGCCGGGAGCCGGTGATCATTCCGCTCATTCCGCGGCGGGCCGCGGGGCGCTGTCCGGGGAGTGGGGGCCGAGTGGCGTCCTACTCGATCACTCGCAGGGTGGACGGGACGTCCATCCGGCGTACCCGCCGGGCGGACAGCAGCGGGGCGACGGCGACCGCGAAGACTCCCAGCAGCAGTGTGGTCAGCAGGGTGGAAACCGACAGCACGGCCCGGATGCCCAGGTCGGGCAGGGTGTCGGCGAGCAGGACCTCGACGGTCCAGCGCAGCGTCCAGTAGCCGGCTACCAGGCCGATCACCGTGCCGAGCAGGCCGATCAGCGCGCTCTCGGCGACGGCGAGCGCCAGCACCCGGCGCGGAGCCAGCCCGAAGGCGAGCATCGTCGCCTGCTCCCGGCGACGCTCGTCCATCGCGATGCTCATCGCGTTGTAGGCGATCAGCAGGGCGAGCAGGAGCACCGCGATCTCGGCAATCCGCAGGATGCCGACGAACGTGCGTAGCAGCGCACGGATCTCCTCGATGCTCCCCGTCGCCGGGACGACGGAGCCGACCCCGGGGACGGCCGCGAGCGTGCGCATCGCGTCGAGCTGGTCGTAGCCGGGCGCGGGCAGGACGGTCAGCACGTTCGTCAGGCCGGCGAGGCCGAACGAGCCGGCGTCGGCGGCGTCGAGGAAGGCCACCGAGCGGACCGGGAAGCTGTGGATGCCGGCGACGCGCAGCGGGGTGTCGACCGTCTGGTAGCCGTCGCCGGCCCGGCGCGGATGGCGTAGCAGGACCGTCCCGCCGACGCCCACGCCCAGGTCGTGGGCGGCCTTGGCGGCGAGCAGCAGGCCGCCCGTCGCACTGCCCTCGGTGATCGAGGGTGACCAGATGCGGTTGTCGACGTCCAGGATGTAGGTCAGGGTGTCGATCGGTTCGTGCGGTGCCGAACCGGGCGGGCCCAGCAGCCTGGTGGGCAGGGCGAGCGTGGCGTCGGAGCCGCGGACCGCCGGTGAGTCGGTGACCGCGGTGACGGTGGGCGAGGTGACGGGCTGCACCGACGGCAGCGTCACCCGCAGCCGGTCGGGGCTGGTGGACGTCAGCTCGGTCTCGGCGGCGTCGGTCGTCCGGGTGAAGGTGTCGAGCTGGCCGGTGAACACGACCTGTGCCGTGATCGCCGCGGCGATTCCCAGGGCGGTGAGCAGCATCCGCCGCGGGGCGCGTGCCAGGTTGCGCGCCGGCATCCGGGCCAGGCTCCCCCCGGGCAGCGGGAACCCGCGCCGCCGCCGCCGCGGGCGGCCGCGGGCGCGGGTGGAGCCGGAGATGGCCGACGCGTGGATCGCCCGCACCGGCTCGACCCGCACCGCCCGCCACACCGGGTGGACCGCCGCGACCAGCGGCAGCAGCAGGCCGACCGCCGCGGCGCGGGCGAACACCCCGACCTGGAAGCCGGTGCGCCAGTCCGGCAGCGGCCACACGTCGCGCAGCATCGCGCCCATCGCGGCAGTGATGATCATCCCCGTGGCCAGCCCCGCGAGGACCCCGAGGATCCCGATCTGCAGCCCCAGCAGCAACGGGCGCAACGCCAGCATCCGGGACGGCACCCCGAGCGCCATGCCGATGCCGATCTCCCGGCGCTGCGCGTCCACCACCCGTCCCACCAGGTTGAACGCAGCGAACATGGCACCGACCAGGACGAGCAGCGCGAGCGCGTTCCACAGCGCCTGGTTGCTCTCGATCGAGTCGTACATGATCTGCCGGGACGCGATGTCGTCACGGTTGGTGATCGTGGTGCTCACCCCGGGGAGCCGCTCGGCGACGGCCGCGGTGAGCTGCCGCTGGAGGGCCGCGACGTCGGTCCCGGGCCGCGCGGTGAGGACCAGGTCGTTGACCGTTCCCGGTTCGCCGGCGAGGTTCTGCGCGGTCTCCAGCGAGGTGTAGAGCACGCCGAAGCCGGCCTGGGTGATCAGTCCGGGCTGCTCGCCGGGCAGCACGAAGTACTCCGGGGACTGCCCCTCGCCGACGTATCCGATCTCGCGGTCCCCGCTGATCCGTACCGTGCCCGTCGCCGGCAGGTCGTTGGCCTGGGCGAACCCGTGGTCCAGGACGCCGACGGGCCGTCCCCGGTCGGCCGTGGTGAGCGCGCGGCCGGCGGCGACCGAGATCCCGTCCACGAGCGGGCGCGCGGTCAGGTCGACGCCGACGACCTCGCCGCGGACGAGCACCTCCTTGTGCCCTGGTCGGCTCGCCTCGATCTCGGTGGGGAACATCAGGCGCTCGGCGCTCGCATCCACGGCGGCCGGGTCGGGCAGGGCCGCGACGACGTCGCGCAGCCGCCCCCGCGGCACCGTGGCGCCCGCGTCCACGCTGATCCGCAGGTCGTGCACGTTCAGCCCGGCGAAGCTGGCGTCGTAGGACTCGTAGCGCCACCGCGACGTGCTGGTCAGGCCGGCGTACAGGCCGGTTCCCTCGCCGATGACGGCGGCGAGCGCCACCACCAGCAGCAGCCGCGCCCGCAGGTCGCGCCACGACCACCGCAGCCACAGCCCCGCCGACCCCGCGCCGCCCCGGACCGGCCCGCCGTCGTCCCCGGATGCCGCGCCGCGCCGGCCGCTGCCGGGCGCCGCGCCACGGCCGCTGTTCCCGTTGCCGGGTGTCGCGGCGTGGCCGTCACCGCCGGGTGTCTCCCCGAGCACCGCGCCGCGCCGTCCGCCGCCGTTCACCATCGGCCGCTCACCATCGCAGGTCGCCGACGGGCACGCGGCCGCCGGGCGGCGGGCCGTCGGTGACGATCCGTCCGCTGGACAGCTCGACCACGCGGTCCGCGATGCGGGCGATCTCCCGGTTGTGGGTGACGACCACGACGGTGCGGCCGGCGGCCGTCTGCGCCTCCAGCAGGACGAGGATCTGGACCCCGGTGTGGAAGTCGAGCTCGCCGGTCGGCTCGTCCGCGAGCAGGATCGGGTTGCCGGTGGCGAGCGCGCGGGCGATCGCCACCCGCTGCTGCTCCCCGCCGGAGAGCTGGTGGGGGAAGTGGTCGCCGCGGGGCGCCAGCCCGACGCCGTCGAGGACCTCCTCGGTGACCTCCCGGGCCCGCGGCCGGCCCGCGACGTCGGCCCCGAACCGCACGTTCTCCCGGGCGGTGAGCGCCGGGAACAGGTTGAACGACTGGAACACGAAACTGACCGTGTGCCGCCGGATCTCCCGCCGCTCCCGCTGCGAGGACCGGGTGAGATCGGCCCCGCCGAGTCGGACGGTCCCAGCGGTCGGGATGTCCAGCGCCCCCACCAGGTTCAGCAGGGTCGTCTTGCCGCACCCGGACGGCCCGAGGACGACCACGAACGCGCTGCCCTCGACCCGCAGGTCGACGTCCTCGAGTGCGGTCACCCCGGCCTCGCCGCCGCCGTAGTGCTTGCCGACGCCACACAGGTCGATGCGGGGCACCACCGGCACGACCGTTCCGTGGGCGTCGCGCCGCGCGGAATCGGCCCGGCCGGGGCCGGTTCCGTGGGTGTCGGCGTCGGCGTCCCTCACCCGTCCCCCTCCATCCGTGGCCCGGCGGGGCCCGGATCAGTGTGGGCCCGGCCCGCCGACCCGGCCGGCATCCCGGCGCGGTCACATTGGGTGTGCCGGACGCGGTTCGGCGCCGACCGGGCGCAGGCCGGCGGACCGCCGTTCCCGGTCATCCACGGCGAACCCCCGGGCCAGGACGGTGCGGTTCACGGCCGCCAGCCAGCAGGCGCCGAGAAACGCGCCAGCCAGGACGTCGCTGGGATGGTGCATGCCCCGGTACGTGCGGCAGAAGGCCACGATCAGCGGCACCGCGACCGCGGCGGCGACCGCCACCGCCGCCCCGGCCCGTGCCACGCCGTGGCCCCGGCCGTGGCTGTGACGGGGGTGACGGCGGGCGACGTGGAGCAGAAGGAGGGCGAGGCCGCCGTAGAGGCAGACCGAGGCGGCGACGTGGCCGGAGGGGTAGCTGGCCATCGGGTCACCGGGGTCCAGCCGTGCCACCGCGGGCCGCGGGCGCGCCACCAGGGTGTTGGAGATCTCGTAGATGGCGGTCTCGCCGGCGGTCAGCAGGATGATCCCACCGGGCAGCCACCAGGCCCTGGTCCGCCAGGCGGCGACGGCGGCCAGCACCGCGGTCGCCGCGATCACGGTCCAGGTGTCGGCGAGCCAGGTGGCGGCTTCGGTCGCGCGCACCAGCCAGGATGTGCGGTGGCCCGCCAGCCACCCCACCGCGGAGGTGTCCTCGTCGCGGACCCCCGCCGGGCCCTCGTCTATCAGGAAGCCACTACCAACCAGGATCAGCACCAGGATCGCGGCGGCCAACGGGAGCCGGGCCGCCTGCGCGCGGATGATGTTCACAGCGGCGATGTTCCCCGCGAAGCGGGGAGTACCCACAAATGCGGGGATAACCGACAGCCCTGAGCCTGCGGCGCGCGCCCTGAGCTCAGGGCGCGCCGTAGAGCTCCGTCTGCTCGACCTGCGCGATCGTGGCGTTCGGCGGGGGGAGGAACCCGAGCTGCACGACCCGCGGCCGGGCCACGGCGCCGAGCAGCCAGTCCGCGCCCACATAGGCGCGGTTGGCCGCGGCGCTGAGCGCCAGCAGGTGGTACCCGCGGGTCACCGCCGCCGCCAGCGGCCCGGACAGCGGCAGGCCCAGCGGGTTCGCGACCGCGTCCGCCCCGCCCAGGTCGACGACGAAGCCCAGGTCGCGGTGGCGGTACGGGCGCATCCGGCCGTAGCCGAGGGACGCCGCGACATTCCGCCCCGCGGCCCCGCCCTGCCGTACCGCGTGCTGCGCGGTCTGCCCGGCGGGAGCGCCGCCCTTCGTCACGTCCGGGACGGCCGCCGCGTCACCGAGCGCGAACACGCCGTCCAGACCGGGGACCTGGAAGTTCTCGTCGACGACCAGCCGCCCCTTGACCGTCTCCGTCCCGAGCCGGCTCATCAGCGGATTCGGCGTCACACCCGCGCACCAGACCAGCGTGTGGGATGGGATCACGGCGCCGTCGGTGAGCGTGACCGCGTCCGCGCGCACCTCGGTCACGGACGTCTCCAGCCGCACCTCCACACCGCGCTCGCGCAGGACCTTCGCCGCGCCGGCGCCGAGCCGCTCGTCGAGCTCGGGCAGCACCCTGGGCGCGAGGTCGAGCAGCAGCCACCGGATCTGCGCGGCGTCGAGCCGCGGGAACTGCCCCAGCGCCTCGACGGTGAACCGCCGCATCTGCGCGGCGAGCTCGGTTCCGGTGTATCCGGCGCCGACCACGACGAACGTGCACCGCGCCCGCCGCTCGGCGTCCGAGTCGCTGGCGTCGGCGTACTCGAGCTGGCGCAGGACGTGGTCGCGCAGGTAGACCGCCTCGGCCAGGTTCTTCATTCCGAGCCCGTGCTCGGCCAGTCCTGGGATGTCGAATGTCCGGGTGAGTGCGCCGGGCGCGAGCACCAGCCTGTCCCAGGCGAGCGTGGACGGCTCGCCGGTCATGCCGACGACCGTGATCTCACGGCGCGTGGCGTCGACCGCGGTGGCATGGCCCAGATGCGGCACCGTCCGCCGCAGCGCACCGCGGACGGACACCGCCAGGTGCCGCGGCTCGATGTCGCCGGCGGCGACCTGGGGCAGCAGCGAGGTGTACAGCAGATGGTCCGTGGGGGAGACGAGCACGAGCTCGGCGGCACCGGCCGGCAGCCGGGCCTCCAGATGGCGCAGTACCCCGAGCCCGGCGTACCCGCTGCCCACGACCACCACCCGCGGCCGCCGCCGTCCCGCGTCGTCCTGCCCGCGCAGCCGACGTGCCTCGACATGACGGACCAGCCGGGCGACGGTGATGGAGTTCCTCATGATGTGCTCCTCACGGTGTGCTCCTCACGACGAGCGGTCCGATCACGATGAGCGGTCCGAGGCGATCGGCGCGTTCCTTCCGATGGCATCGGTTCGATAATCCGGCCTGCCGCCGCCCCACCGGCCCGGTTCGCCGTCCGGTTCGGCGAGGCTGGAGCACATGAGTTCCGGGAAGGTCTCGACCATGGCCTCGGCCAGGGTGCCGGGACCGGTGGCGCCACCGGTCGTGATCGGGCTGGCGGCCGGGGCCGTCGTGCTGCTGATCTGGGCGGCCGTCGGCGGTGGTTACTTCTGGCCGCGCTGGGTGTGGTTCGGCATCGGCACCGTGTTCTGGGCCGCGATCCTCGTCGGGTGGGTCCGGCGGATACCGCCGGGGCGGCGCCGGTGGCTCGCCGCCACCCGGGCGGTGGCTGCCCTGGCCATCCCGGTCGACGTGGTGGTGTGGGCGCTGTCCGGCGGCGGCTACTTCTGGCCGGTCTGGACGATTCTCGCGCTCACGATCGGGCTCGCCATCCACACCTGGATCGTCGCGCTGATGCCCGCCGAGCGGGAGCGTGAGCTCACCGAGCGTGTCGACGCGCTCACCC
This sequence comes from Frankia sp. Hr75.2, assembly GCF_949319125.1. NCBI lineage: Bacteria > Bacillati > Actinomycetota > Actinomycetes > Frankiales > Frankiaceae > Frankia > Frankia sp. Hr75.2. The sequence continues at coordinate 21,988 of NZ_CASGGV010000322.1, forward strand.
GCACCCGCCGCGGCGCGCTCGACGGGCAGGCCGCCGAGCTCAAGCGGATCGAGCGGGACCTGCACGACGGCGCCCAGGCGCGGATCGTCTCGCTGGCGATGAACCTCGGCATGGCCGAGGCCCTGCTGCACAGCGACCCGGCGGCGGCGGCGAAGCTGCTCAGCGACGCCCGGCTGTCCGCGGTCGGCGCGCTCGACGACCTGCGGGCCGTCATGCACAGCATCCACCCCTCGGTGCTCGCCGACCGGGGGCTCGCCGGGGGCATCCGCGCGCTCGCGCTCGACCTGTCCCTGCCGGTCCGCGTCGACGGCGACGTCCCGTCCGGGCTGCCGGCGGCGGTCGAGTCGGCCGTCTACTTCGCGACCGCGGAATGCCTGGCCAACGTCGTCAAGCACAGCCGGGCCGCGCACGGCGCGGTGCGGTTCGCGCACGACGGCAGGATGCTGAGCGTGGTCGTCACGGACGACGGGCTCGGCGGGGCGGATCCCGCGCTCGGCCAGGGCCTGCGCGGGGTGGTGCGCCGGCTCGAGGCGTTCGACGGCCGGATGTCGGTGCACAGCCCGTCCGGGGGACCGACGAGGATCACGATCACCCTGCCGTGCCCGGTCCTGCCGGGCGCGGAGACCTGAGGACCCAGAGGACCTGAGGACCTGAGGACCGAGCGAAACTGAGGAGGTGCCGTCCGTGCCGGAGGAACCCGCCGACCCCGCGCGGCCGCTGCGGGTCGTGCTCGCCGAGGATCTCGCCCTGCTGCGGGACGGGCTCATCCGGCTGCTCGAGGCGCACGGCTTCGAGATCGTCGCCGCGGTCGACAACGCCCCGCAGCTGGTGCGCGAGCTCGTCACGCTGCGCCCGGACGTCGCCGTCGTCGACGTCCGGCTGCCGCCGAGCCACACCGACGAGGGCCTGCGCGCCGCGCTCGAGGCGCGGGAGCGCATCCCCGGGCTGCCGGTGCTCGTGCTCTCGCAGTACGTCGAGCAGCTCTACGCCCGTGAGCTGCTCGCCGACGGCCGGGGCGGCATCGGCTACCTCCTGAAGGACCGGGTCTCCGACGTGGGCCAGTTCGTCGACGCCGTCCGGCGGGTCGCCGCCGGCGGGACGGCCCTCGACCCCACGGTGGTCGCCCGCCTGCTCGACAGCCGCCGCCGTCGCCTGCCGCTGGACCGCCTCAGCCCGCGCGAGCGCGAGGTGCTCTCGCACATGGCGCAGGGCCGGTCCAACGCGGCGATCGGTGCCGCGATGGTGATCACCGAGAAGGCCGTCGGCAAGCACACCAACAGCATCTTCACCAAGCTGGGGCTGATGCCGTCCGAGGACGACAACCGGCGGGTGCTCGCCGTCCTCGCCTACCTCGAGGGCTGACCGCCGCCGGTGCCCGGGCGACCCGGCCGGGCGCCGACCGTGGCGACGGTGACGAACCGAGAGTGAACCGTCGCTGAACCCGTCCCGTGCACGATGGAATTCGGACGGGCGCGCCCGTCGTCCCGCTGGGTCGGCCGGCCCGTCTTCGTCACGAGCCGCGGAGGTGCGCTCGGACTGTCCAAACGTGAACTCGGACGGAGGAACAGGTCATGAAGGCTACCTACGAGGCGCCTGCCATCCAGGCTCGAGGCTCGTTCCGGGACGTCACCCGTCACGGCTTCATCATCATCGGCCGCGGAGGCGGCTGGGGCTGGGGCGGCGGCTGGGGCTGGAGCGGCGGCTGGGGCGGCTGGGGCTGGGGTGGCTGGGGATGGGGCGGCTGGGGCTGGTGAGACCAGCCTGACCGCGCATTCCCAGGACCGGTAGTCCAGCGGCGGGCCAGCCCGCCGTCGTCGCCGCCCGCCGGTGTGGCGAAGTGGCGAAGTGAGGTCGTGCAGGTCGGCGAGCAAGGGCCGCGCTGCGCGGCCTCGCCCCATTTACGGGCACCGGTCCCGATCGGTGCCGACGAGGATTTCGTGACCAGGGGGGTCTCGTGAGGATCGTCTGTGTGGGCGGGGGCCCGGCCGGGCTCTACTTCGCCATCTCCGCCAAGCGCCGGGACGCCGGTCACGAGATCACCATCATCGACCGCGACCCGCCCGGCGCCACCTACGGCTGGGGTGTCGTCTACTGGGACAACCTGCTCGACGTCCTGTTCCGCAATGATCCCGACAGCGCCCGGGAGATCCGCGGCGCGTCCACGCTCTGGCAGGAGCAGGACATCAGCCTGGGCGGCGAACGGGCGGCGCACTTCGCCGGCTACGGCTTCAGCGTGCAGCGTGCGGCCCTGCTCGACATCCTCACCCGGCGCGCCGAGGAGCTCGGCGTGCGGGTCGAGCACGACCGCGAGGTCGCCGACCTCACCGACCTGGCGGACCTGGGGTGCCTCGGCGGCCTCGGCGCGCACGCCGACGCCGACCTTGTGATCGCCGCCGACGGCGCGAACAGCCAGGTGCGCAGCATGTTCGCGGACCGGTTCGGCACCCGGGTCGACACCGGTGGCAACCGCTACATCTGGCTGGGCACGCCCCGGCGCTTCGAGCGCTTCACGTTCGCGTTCGAGCCGACCCCGGCCGGCTGGGTCTGGTTCCACGCCTACCCGTCCGGGGCGGAGGTGAGCACCTGCATCGTCGAGTGCGCGCCGCGGACCTGGGACGCGCTCGGCCTCGGCACGGACGACGGCGAGGGACTACGCCTGCTCGGGAAGATCTTCGCCGGCCCGCTGGCCGGCGAGGGCCTGATCGACCAGCTGCGCCGGCCCGCCCGCTGGCAGCGGTTCGGCCAGGTCAGCAACCGCAGCTGGTACTGGGACAACATGGTGCTGCTGGGCGACGCCGCCCACACCACCCACTTCACGCTCGGCTCCGGCACGGCCCTGGCCATGATGGACGGCGTCATGCTCGCCCAGATGCTCTACGAGCACGGCGAGGTCCCGGTGGCGCTGGCCGAGTTCGACCGGGCCGGCCGGGCCGCGCTGGCCCCGCTGCAGGCCCGGGCCCGGACGAGCATGGCCTGGTTCGAGCGGATCGACGGCCAGCTCGACCGGGCCAGGCCGGCCACCGGCGGCGACCCCGACCCGGTGGCCTTCGCCTACGCGATGGCCACCCGGCAGGGCGACCAGCCGCCGTGGCGGTACCAGGCACACCGGGCGATGCAGGTCGGGGCCGTGCGGCGGCTGCGCCGTGAGGTCGACTCGTCGGTGCGCTGGTACCTGGCCCGTCGGCGCGGCGAACCGACCCGGCCCGGCGGCCGGCCGGCGCCGGCCGGCACCCCCACACCCGCCGGGCCGGCCGGCCGGGCCCTGGCCGGCGCGGGTTCCGGGTCCGCCGCGCACCGCTCCCACGGTTAGCCCGCCGGCGTCAGGTGCGCCGCCAGATCACCGGGACCTGCTTGGTGAAGGACCCCGCGTGGCCGACCACCAGGCCCGACCGGTTGATCCCGGACGCCTGGCCGGGCTGCAGGGGCGCAGGGCCGCTGAGGTCGTGGGGTACGCCCCCGGACCACAGCCAGGGCCGGTCCACGCCGTCCGGCGTCACGGCCGAGCCGATGACGGTGCCGTCGTCGGCGAGTTTGACGGGGGAGAAGGTGTTGCCGCCGAGCCCGGTCACCGCCTGCTGCTGGCCAGCGGTCCAGATGTATGCGGTCGAGGCGGTGTGCGCCGGGAAGATTCCGACGGTGCTCGTGGGCTCCCCCTCGAACGGGTACGAGATCTGCTCGTGGCTCTCGACCAGCACCTGGCCGCGCTCGTTGATCGCGACAGCCGAGCTCTCGGTGAGCCCGGCGGCCGTGCCCAGGTCGCGCATCCGCCCGTTTTCCCAGAGGAACGCGTGGCTGTGCCTGTCCGCGGTCTCGCTGACCCCGACGACCTGGCCGCGGTTGTTGATGTCGAGCGGGGTACTGGAGGGCCCGCCGAGGGTTCCGAGGTCACGCAGCCCGCCCGGCCCGGACAGGAAGGCATGCTCGGAGCCGTCCGCGGTTGCGCTGCTCCCCGCGACCTGACCATGGTCGTTGATCAGGTCGGCGCTGCTCCACGAGCCGCCGAGCGTGCCCAGGTCGACCGCGGTCCCGTTCCGCCAGACCGTCGCGCGGATCTGGGGCTGGTAGTCCGGGAAGACGTCGTCGGCCTCCTCGGATCCCGCCTCGCCGGCTGGCGCCTGCTTGGTGGCGCCCTCGGTCGGGTCGTAGTCCGCCAGCGGAGTGTTCGTGCCGCTCAGGCCCACCACGGTGCCGTCGGCGCTGATCGAGCCGGCATAGCTGTAGCGGTCCGGCCCGGGATCGGTCGGTTCCAGCGTCGTCAGCGTCCCGTTCTCCCAGACGAACCCCCGGCTCTGCCCGGTGTCCGAGTACAGCGAGCCGACGACCTGGCCGCTGTCGTTCACCTGCCACGGCATCGCGCCCGGGATCGTGGTGGGGACGCCGTCGCGCCACACGACCCCCTTCTGGTTGAACGCGTTGTCCCAGGCCTGCCCGATGACCACGCCGTCGTCGTTCACGTCGAGGGCGTATCCGGTGGCGGTCCCCGCCGGCAGGTCCAGGGCGATCAGTTCCAGCCCGCCACCGTGGTAGGTGGGCCCGGGGATGGCCGCCGCGGCCGGCGGGGCCAGTGCCACCGCGGCGCCGATCGCGCCGGCGGCGGTGAGCGCGGCGAGCGCCTCGGCTCGCCCCCGCGCTCTCGTGGTGGTCGTCATGGGCGCCTCCCGAGAATCGCAATGGTTACTCTCCGTAGTCGATCTCGGATGCTAGGTCGCCCCCGGTCCGGCGACCGGCAGGCCCCGCTGTCGGATGACCGACCGCGTACCGCGCCGCGCGGCGCACTGCCATGCTGGGACGGGCATGGCACGCGACGGGAGCGGGGCATGAGCGAGGAATCCGCGCCACGGGCCGGGGGCCGGGTGCTGTTCGTCGACGACGAGCCGCAGCTGCTGCGCGCGATGCGGATCACCCTGCGCGCCCGCGGCTACGAGGTCCGCACCGCGGTCGACGGCGGGCACGCGCTGACGGAGGCCGCCGCCCACCCGCCCGACATCGTGCTGCTCGACCTGGGCCTGCCGGACATGGACGGCATCGAGGTCATCCACGGCCTGCGCGGGTGGACCGGCGTCCCGATCATTGTCCTGTCCGGGCGGACGGCCGGGCAGGAGAAGATCGCTTCACTGGACGCCGGGGCCGACGACTACATCACCAAGCCGTTCTCCGTCGAGGAGCTGCTGGCCCGGATGCGCGCCGTCGCCCGCCGGGCCCCGGCCGCCGAGACCGGGCCCACCGCGGACGTCGGCGACTACCGCGTGGACTTCGCGGCGAAGGCGGTGACAGCCCAGGCCGAGGGCGGGTCGGCCGTCCACCTGACCCCCACGGAGTGGCGGCTGCTGGAGGCGCTCGTCCGCAACCCGGGCAAGCTCGTCAGCAGCCGCGCGCTGGTCAGCCAGGTCTGGGGGCCGGCCTACGCCGCCGACACGTCGTCGCTGCGCCTCTACATCAACCGGCTGCGCCGCAAGCTCGAGCCGGACCCCACCCGCCCGCGCCACCTGACCACCGAGCCGGGGATGGGCTACCGCTACCAGCCCTGACCTCGCGTTCCGTCACCGGGGCGAGGCCGTGGCCGGCACCGGCTCGCGACCGGATCCGTGACCGGTGTGGCCGTTCCCGGTGCGTCCGGAGCCGGCCAGGATTTCTGACTTTAGTGTCAATTTTCTGGTAGACAGATTCCACGGACAGGCCCGCGGCGGACGTACGACGAGGTGACGACGATGCGCTTCATCTTTCACTACCCGGAGACCTCGGGCACCGATGGTGACATGCTCGATCCCGGTCCGTTACACGAAGTGGCGGCGGCCGCCGAGCGCGCCGGCTTCGACGGCTTCTCGCTGACCGAGCACCCGGTCCCCGGAGCCCGCTGGCTCGACAACGGCGGGCACCAGAGCCTCGACCCGTTCGTCGCGCTGGGCTACGTCGCGGCCGCGACCACCCGGCTGCGGCTGCTCACCTACCTGTCGGTCGCGCCGTACCGCAACCCGTTCCTGCTGGCCAAGGCCGCGGCGACCGTCGACAAGCTCTCCGGCGGCCGCTTCACCCTCGGGATCGGCACCGGCTACCAGAAGTCCGAGTTCTACGCGCTCGGTGTCGACATCGACGAGCGCAACACGCTGTTCGACGAGATCCTCGACGCGCTGCCGCTGCACTGGAGCGGTGAGCCGTTCAGCTACAAGGGCCTGCACTTCGACGCCCGCAACGTGATCGCCCGCCCGCGGCCCGTCCAGGACCCGATCCCGATCTGGATCGGCGGCAACTCGAAGCTGAGCCGGCGCAGGGTGGCGGCCCGCGCGCAGGGCTGGATGCCGATGTCCGGCGGCCCGCAGCTGGTCAACACGGCCCGCACGGCCTCGATCGGCTCGATCGGCGAGCTCGCCGGCATGATCCGCGAGGTGCGGGACACCGCCGCCGCGAACGGCCGGACCGACCTGATCGACGTGATGTACTCCTACTCGACCGCCATCTCGGCGGAGAACGTCAGCGAGGATCGTCACGGCGAAGCCCTGGCCGAGATCGAGAAGGCGGGCGTGACCTGGGCGGTGGTCTCGTCCCACACCCGGTCCGCCGCCGAGACCATCGAGTTCATCGAGGCCTTCGGCGCGGCCCACCTCTCGTGACGCGCGCCCGGATCTGAACGTCGGTCGCCGTGCCGAGTTCAGGTCGCGGGCGCGGTTGTGTCAGTCGGGTGGCGGGGCCGGTCGTGACGTCGTGCCGGTCGTGACGTGGAGTGGAGGCGCGGGTTCATGGGTTGGTTCGAGGACAGAGGCGGGCTGGCGGGCAGCGTCGCCGTGGTCACCGGGGGAGCGGGGGGCATCGGCGGGGCCGTGACCACCGACCTGGCGGCCAACGGCGTGCGCCTCGCGGTGGTCGACATCGACAAGGACGCGATCGACGCCCTGCAGGCCGCGCTGGATGAGCAGGGCGCCGAGGCGATCGTGCACCACGGCGACGCCCGCGACCCCGACGTGCTCGCGGCGCTGTTCGCCGCCGTCGACGAACGCTGGGGACGGGTCGACACCCTGGTCAACGTCGTCGGCGGCACCTTCCGCGCACCCTTCGTGGAGACCAGCCCGAACGGCTGGAACGCGCTGCTGCGCATGAACCTCATGCACGTGCTGCACGCCTGCTCGCTGGCCGCCCCCCGGATGCAGGCGGGTGGGCGCGGCGGCAGCATCATCAACCTGACCACCATCGAGGCGCACCGGGCCGCCCCCGGGTTCGCGGTCTACTCGGCGGCCAAGGCCGCGGTGGAGCAGTTCGGCCGGACCCTGGCCGTGGAGCTCGCCCCCGACCGGATCCGGGTCAACAACGTCGCCCCCGACTACACCCCGACTCCCAACATGACCAAGATGACAGGCGGCGACGGCGCGTACTCGACCGAGGTCGGGATCCGCGTCGGCATCCCGATGGGCCGGGCCGGCGAGGTCGCCGACGTGTCCGGCTGCGTGGTCTTCCTCGCCTCCGGTCTCTCGACCTATGTCACCGGCTCGACCCTGCACCCCGACGGCGGCACCTACGCCTCGTCGGGATGGCTGAACTGGCCGGGCACCGGTTTCTCGAACCACGCACCGTCGCACGTCCTGGCGAACCTGGGAGCGACCGGCGCAGACCCGTCGGCCGCAGGGGAAGCCGGCTAGGAGCTGCACCTCTCCTGAACTTCCGGAACCCCGCGACCCCGCGACCGCGCGGACGGTCTGGGGGGTCTGGGGGTCAGTCAGTGGCACCGGCGGGTGTTGAGCCGGGCGGCCTGGCGGGTCAGGTGGTCGCGTTCGGCGAGATTGGGTGCCTTCTGGGCCGCTTCGGCGTACAGCCGTGCCGCGGTCGCCAGGTTGCCGTCGCGTTCGTGGAGGTAGGCCGCCACCGCCGCGTGGCGGGGTAGTGAGTCGTCCAGCGCCGCGAGCGCCGCCAGGCCGGCGCGTGGTCCGTCGGCCTGGCCGACGGCCACCGCGCGGTTGAGTCGGACGACCGGGCTGTCAATCAGGCGCGTGAGCTCGTCGTACCACTCGACGATCTGCACCCAGTCCGTCTCCTCGGCGGTGGGTGCGTCGGCGTGGAGTGCCGCGATGGCGGCCTGGGCCTGGAACTCGCCCAGCTGGTCGCGGGCGAGGGCCGCCTGCAGGATCGCGACGCCCTCGGCGATCGACGTGGTGTCCCACCGGCGGCGGTCCTGCTCGGCGAGGGGGATGAGGCTGCCGTCGGGCGCGGTCCGGGCGGCGCGCCGGGCGTGGTGGAGCAGCATGAGGGCGAGCAGCCCCGCCACCTCGGGGTGGTCGATCGCGGCCGCGAGCTGCCGGGTGAGCCGGATGGCCTCGGCGGCGAGGTCGACGTCGCCGGAGTAGCCCTCGTTGAAGACCAGGTAGAGGACGCGCAGCACGGTGGCGACGTCGCCGGGCTGGTCGAACCGCACGCCGGTGACGGTGCGCTTGGCCCGGCTGATGCGCTGCGCCATGGTCGCCTCGGGCACCAGGTAGGCCTGGGCGATCTGGCGGGTGGTCAGCCCTCCGACGGCGCGCAGCGTGAGCGCGACCGCGGACGACGGCGTCAGCGACGGGTGGGCGCACAGGAAGTAGAGTTGGAGCGTGTCGTCGACCGCGGGCGCGGGCCCGGGCGCCGGCTCCTCGTCGACGAGGTCCTCACGCCGGCGGCGGGCGGTGTCCGCCCGGGCCGCGTCGAGGAACCGGCGCCAGGCCACGGTGACCAGCCAGCCCTTCGGGTCCCGCGGCGGGTCGGCCGGCCAGACGCGGACCGCCTCGACCAGCGCGTCCTGCACGGCGTCCTCGGCCGCCGCGAAGTCGGCTCCGCGGCGGACGAGGATCCCGAGCACGCTCGGTGTGAGGCTCCGGAGCAGGACCTCGTCCACCCCGGAGGTCACTCCGTGACGGTTCACCTCGGAGGTCACTCCGTGATGGTGGGCGGCGCGGTCAGGAACGGGCGCACCTCGAGCCACTCGTGGATCGGCTTCCCGCCCGCCCCGGGAGCGGCCGACAGCTCCCCGGCCAGCTCGACGGCCCGCTCCTGGCTGTCGACGTCGATCACCATCCAGCCGGCGATGAGGTCCTTGGTCTCGGCGAACGGGCCGTCGGTGACCGGCGGGCGGCCCTCGCCGTCGTACCGGACCCACATCCCCTCGGGGGCGAGCGCCTGACCGTCGACGAACTCGCCGGTCCCCTCGAGCCGGGCCGCGAAGTCGTTCATGTACTGGATGTGGGCCGAGATCTCCTCCGGCGTCCACTGGTCCATGGGTACGTCGTTGACCGCGGCCGGGGCGCCGCGGTAGTGCTTGAGCAGCAGGTACTTGGCCATCGTGCTTCTCCTCGGTGCTGGTGCGACCCATCCTCGTCGCGTTCACCGCGGGGACGGAGCCAGCCACGGGTTCTCGACGTCGCCGCCCGATTTTTTTCGGGTCCCGTAGATGTACCCGAGCGAGCCGCCTCGCGGTGTCCGGGGCCACGGTGTGGCGCAAGGGCGAGACGGGATCCCCGACGTCGGCGGCGGCCAGCCACGCCAGGGGGAACGCGCGAGCCCGGCGCGGTGGCGCTGCCATCCTGACCGGGGCCGGGATGGCGGTGGGTCCGGGTCCCACTGAACGTAGCCGCGCGGCTGCGTCCAGTGGGCTGCCGCCGGCCAACACGGTCGCCATGTCGCCGACGTCGCGACGACGACGTCCGCATGACCGGGCAGGCCGTCGGTCTGTCTACCGGCGCGTCATACGACGGCGCGGACCGCTCGGTGGGCGGATCATCTGACCTCGCCGACTCTTTTCGGACGTCCGCTATTCAGCGAAAGACAATCGTGTTGTTGTCATTTCGGATCACACGATCCTCGCTGTGCCACTGTACTGCGCGGGATAGAACCGCCCTTTCCACGTCGGCCCCATGGCGCTGGAGATCGGCAATGGTATCGGCATGCGTCACCCGAACGACGTCCTGCTCGATGATCGGGCCCTCGTCCAGATCGGCGGTCACGTAGTGGGCCGTCGCGCCGATAAGTTTCACCCCACGCTCCTTTGCCTTGATGTATGGCCCGGCTCCGACGAAGGCCGGCAGGAAAGAATGGTGAATATTGATAATCGGCACGGCAACCTCTTTGATGAAGTCTGCCGACAGAATCTGCATATACCGTGCGAGGACGATGAAATCCACGTTACCTCGGAGCAAGCGCAGATGCACGGCTTCCGCGGCGGATTTTTCTGGGCCCGCGGAAGGCACATGAAAGAACGGAATCCCGAAACTGCGAACCTCGCTGGCCGAGTCCGGATGGTTCGAAATCACCATTGAGACAACGATCGGGAGTTGGCCTCGCCGCTGGCGCCACAGAAGGTCGAGTAGACAGTGGTCGGGCTTCGAGGCGAAGATCGCAACACGCTTCGGCACGGACATGTCACGGACCGAGAACTCCAGCCCGAGTTCCTTGGCCAGCTTCGTCGCAAGGTGTTTCTCAATGTCAGGCAGCACCGCCTTTAGATTGTCGAGACTGAAGACCGTCCGCTGGAAAAATGCGCCACCCTGCGGATTGTCGGAGTACTGGTCAAGCGAAACGATGTTCGCGCCGTGGGCACTCAGCACCGATCCGACTGCCGCGACGATACCGGTTCGGTCCTTTCCGTGAATGATAAGCGAGGCGTGATCCCGAGTAGGTGGAAGCGAAGTTCTCCCCGGCGCCGTCACCGGAATCGGCGTCATATCGGTCCTTCCTGAAAAATTCCGCAATCTACTTAGACGTAGCTCTGGGCCCGCCAAACAAGCAAAAATAGAAGTTCGCGCCCGTCGTGGCGCCGTGCGTCGTGGCCACGCGCCGGCGCACGGATAGCTGATCAGGCCCCACTGTGCCCTGATCTTTCAGGGAAGCCCGCATTGCCCGCAATTCCCCGCGTCCGCGTCGACACCGAAGCGCGCAGCGTAACCCGGAGACCTCATGATACCGGCGGGTTCAGCCACTCCGATCTGGATCGGCAGATCGACACCCCGATCCCGTGCTGCTTCACCCGAGGTCAGGGAGCATGCCGGTTCGCGTCGGAATCCTGTTTTGATGAGGTGGATTCAAGTGGTCAAAGCGACGCATGCTTTGCCAGCAGCTCATCGAGCCTTGTCCGGTGACGTTTCGTCACGTTGCGTGCAACGGTGCCGTGATGGTGTGTTGGGTGTCAGACGGTCCTGTGGTACTCGGTATGGAGATGGACGGGTGGACCGTTCACCCGGTTCACCGCGCCCGCCGGGAACACGCCAGCGTCCGCTCCAAACGCCGACAACGCGCTGGGAGAATTCCCGACCACAAGTCGCCCGACCAATCCGAGAAGGATTGTGGTCAGAGTGCTACCCGAGGGTGATGGGGAGCTTCTCGTAGCCGCGGACGGTGCTGGTGTGCAGGCGGACCGCGCGGTCGTGGTCGACGTCCCATTCGGGGAAGCGGCGCAGGGTCTCCTGCAGCGCGACCCGCCCCTCGAGCCGGGCGAGGGAGGCACCGAGGCAGAAGTGCACGCCGTGGCCGAAGGAGACATGGCTGTCGAACCGGCGGTGGATGTCGAACCGGTCGGCGTCGGGGTACTTCCGTTCGTCCCGGCCGGCCGAGCCGGTGAGCAACAGGACCTTCGACTTGGCGGGGAGGACCGTGCCGTGCAGCTCCACCTCCCTGGTCAGCACCCGGCCCTGCACCGGGGAGGGTGCCTCGTAGCGCAGCAGCTCCTCGATCGTGTTGCCGATCAGTGACGGGTCGGCGGCGATCTCGGCGCGCTGGCCGGGGTGCGCGGCCAGGACGAAACCCGCCCAGCCGAGCAGCCGGGCGACCGTCTCGGTGCCGGCGCTGACGAGCAGGTTCGTGAAGTCGGCGGCCTCCTGCGTGGTGAGGCGCCGGGAGCCGGTTTCGCTCTTGACCTCCGCCTCGACCAGAGCGGTCATCATGTCGTCGCGGGGCTGGCGGCGGCGGAGCTCGATCTGCTCGCTCCAGTAGGTGTGCAGCCTGATCTGGGCGCCGAACGAGATGTCGTTGATCATCCCGGCGCCTTCCTCGAGGTGGAAGGTCTGGTCGATGAGCTGGCGGACGTCCTCGCGGTCAGCCGGGTCGACCCCGATCAGCTCGGAGATGACCTTGGACGGGAGCTGGGCCGCGAAGTCCTGCACGTAGTCGAACCCGCTCCCGCCCACCTGCGGGTCGAGCATCTCGGCGCACAGGGCCCGGATGGAGTCCTCGAGCGCCGAGATCCGCCGGGGGGTGAACGCCCGGGAGACCAGGGTGCGCAGCTCGGTGTGCGTCGGCGGGTCGATGAAGATGATGAGCCCGGTCTGCATCGGCTCCGGCGACATGATCTCCAGGACGGTGCCGTGCGCCGAGCTGTAGGTGGCCGGATCCCGGTGGGCGGCCTCGACGTCGGCGTGCCGCGACAGCGCGAAGAAGTCGAGCCTGTCGTTGCGGTACACCGGCGCCTCGTCGCGCATCCGGCGCCACACGTCGTACGGCGCAAGGTGGATCACCTTGTCGAACGGATCCCAGCTTAGTTCCGTCATGACCGTGACTATGTCATAGCTGGTACGGCTTTGATCCGTCCGCAACGTGCCTCTTGGTGCCGCTCTGTCCCGGTGCTGCGCCGCTACGTCTCCGCGCTGCGCCGATGGGCTCCTGCGCTGCGCTGATGGGTTCCGGCGCGGCTCACACGCCGTCGCGCTGGAGGAGCAGTACGCCGGACGGCGTGCCGCCGCCGGAGGTGACCACGGCCGTCCGCGCGTCGGCGACCTGGCGCTCGCCGGCCTCGTGGCGAAGCTGGGTGATCGCCTCGTAGAAGAACCCGTACCCGTGGGTGCGGCCCTCGGAGAGCTGGCCGCCGTGCGGGTTGACGGGTAGCTCGCCGTCGATCGCGATCCGCCGGCCCTGGTCCAGCCAGTCCTTGGCCTCGCCGATGCCGCAGAATCCCAGCGCCTCGATCCAGGAGATCGCGTTGAAGGTGAAGCCGTCGTAGACCAGGGCCAGGTCGACATCCGAGGGGCGCATGTCCGTTCTGGTCCACAGATGCGAGGACTGGCCCAGCACCTGCGGCTCGTGCGTGATGATGCCCTGGTCCCAGGAGACCCGCTCGAGGATCTGCGTCCCGACCGCCTCGACGCGGATGGCCGGCTTCGGCAGGTCGCCGGCCACCGAGGCGTCGGAGACGATGACCGCGATCGACGCGTCGCACGGGACGTCGCAGTCGTAGAGCCCGAACGGCGTCGTGATGGGCCGTGCCGACATGTAGTCGTCGAGGGTCAGCGGCTCCCGGTAGATGGCCGCCGGGTTGCGCGCCGCGCCGGCCCGGCCGTTGAGGGCGATCGCGGCGAGCATCTCCCGGTCGGCGCCGTAACGGTGGAAGTACTGGTTGGCGTTCATGGCGATCCAGTTCGCCGCCGACAGCGCCCCGAACGGCGCGCGCCACAGCGAGGAAGGGTTGGAGACCCGCGCGGGCGCCTGGCCCAGGCCGAGCGCCCGGTAGGTGGACTCCCACACCGTCCGGAAGCACAGGACGTGCCGGCACAGGCCCGAGGCGACGGCCATCATCGCGGTGATGACCGAGCCACCCGGGCCGGGCAGGTCGCCGCCGCCGTTCGTCCAGGTCGGGTGGATGCGCAGCGCCTCCTCGACGGCGCTCACCCCGCCCTCGCTCATCCCCGCCGCGCCGGCCCCCGGGTAGGTGGAGAGCCCGTCGATGTCCTCCAGCCGCAGGCCGGCGTCCTCGACCGCCTTGAGGCAGGCGTCGACGGTCAGCGACAGCGGGTCGACCATGAGCCGGCGCCCCATCGCCGAGCGCCCGATGCCGGAGAGGACCACGCGGTGCTCGAAGCGGTCCGAGCTCAGCGGCGCGCGGGGGGTGGGCAGGTTCGGCTCACCGACGCGGTCGGTCGGGTCGGTCGTGCCGGTCGGCTCGAACAGGGCGAGCCAGACGTCCTCGTGCTGCTCGAACCGGACGTCGACCTCCTGGCCGATGTGCACGTCCTTCGGCTCACAGCCGATGATGTTCGTGGTCAGTCGGACGCCGGCGTCCTCCGCCAGCGCCACGTTGGCGATCACGTACGGCGGCTTCATCGCCGGTGACCACTGCTGCGCGTTCACCGTGAACCCGACGACCGTGGCCCGGCCGGACACCGCCGTCGGCGCCCAGTTGCGGCTGCGGCACTTCGGGCAGATCGGCACCGGCGGGTGAACGAGCTGGCCGCAGTCGGAACAGCCCTGCACCCGCAGGGTGCCGTCGGCGCCGGAGGTCCAGAACCACTCGGTGGCGGGGGTGAGTTCGGGGAGTGGGCGCATCGCTGCTGGTCGTCCTCTCTGTGTCACGGCCGTCAGCAGGCCGGGGCCGTCTGTGTGCCGCGGCCGGCCGCGGCCGGGAATGTCCTGGTCACGGCGTAGACAGCGAGCCGGCCGCCGTCTCCGGAGTCCCGGACCTCGACCTTGCCGAGGCCACCGGATCCCACGGTCGCCGTCGCAACGGCGGGGCCGGTTCGCACCGGCCGCAGGTAGCGCAACGCCAGGACCGAAAGGCTGGTGGGGCCTGCGGCGAGGGACAACGCGGCCTCCTCGGCCGCCAGGGCGATCAGCCCGCCGTTGAGGCTGCGGGACGCGTTCAGCCCGTCGTGCCCGTGCGCCAGCACGGCGACGCCCGGCTCGCGGATCTCGCACCGCGCGCGCTCGGCGAAGGGGACCCGCAGCCGCCCGCGCTGCACGGGCAGCTCCCGGCGCCGCAGCATCTCCGGGTCCATCAGCATCGCCGGGTCGGGGGCCGCCATGAACGAGGCTACGCCGGCGGCGATGCCGCGGCCGTCGGCGCCGGTCAGCTCGATCTCGATGACCGCGACCGACTGGCCTTTCTTCACCAGGCGCCCGGCGGCGTCGACCCGCTCGAGCTCCCGCAGCGGTTCGTGGACGTGGATGTCGAGGTCGAGGGTGACCGGGACGCGCGGCTGGAGGAAGTCCAGCACCATGTATCCCGCGACGATGTCCGCCCAGGTGGCGAGGATCGACGTGCGGATGCTGGTCGTACCGGGCACGAACATCTCGGGAACGACGGCCGCGGACCCGTGGAGCTCGTCGCCCACGCGGGTCGTCTGGAATCCGAGCTCGTTGATGATGTGCGCGTCCGGCAGCCGCTCGTCACTGTTCGTGGTTGTCATTCCACCCTGTTCCGGGAAGGAGCCCCCGTGTCACCGCCGTCCCGCCGGGGGCGGTCAGCGACCGTGCCGGGTGCCGGCACCCGGCACCCGGCACGGTCATGCGTCGGGCCTAGCGGCCGGAGAGGAACCGGACGATCGGTGTGGCCGCGGGGAAGACCTCGGTGAGGCCGGCGGAGAAGTACCCCGAGTCGGTGACGATGGTGATGCCGTTGATGGCGGAGGCGGCGTCGCTGCAGAGGAACAGCAGCGGGTAGGCCTGTTCCAGCGAGGTCGCGGCCTCGATGCCCAGCTCGGCCCGGTAGTCGGCGCCGAAGCCGAGCCAGGTCTCCTTGTTCGTCTGGGCGAGGGGGGTGTCGGTGGGGCCGGGGCAGATCGCGTTGATGCGGATGCCCTGCTTGAGCAGGGGCATCGCCTGGGTGGCGACGTAGGCGCAGACGGCCTGCTTGCTCCACATGTAGTCGGCCTTGCCGTGCTCGACGGCCCATTTGGCGGCCTCGTCGAAGTCGGTGATGGCGAGGTATTCCTTGAGGACCGGGAGGTTGGCTTCCCAGCCGAGGCCGGCGGCG
>NZ_CASGGV010000323.1:0-37634 GCF_949319125.1 Frankia sp. Hr75.2
GATCGGGGGGCCGGGCCCCTTTCGGTGTCCGCCTACCGGCGGCTCACCTCGACGAGGGACGGTCAGGCGCGTGGCTGCCGTCCGCCTCGCGGGGGTTGGGAGCGGTCAGACCGGAGCCGTCGGTCGGGCCGGGGGCATCGGTCGGGCCGGGGCCGTCAACCAGGCCGGAGCTGTCGGCCGGGGAGTGCTCGCCGGTCTCGCTGAACGCACGGGAACGCTCCTCGGCCTCGGCACTGCCGGCGAAGAGCCGGGCATCGGAGAGATCCTCCGGCTGGGCGGCCGTCGTGCCCGGCTCGGCCCTGCCCCGCTCGGCCTCGCCGGCCCTGGCCTGGCCCAGGCCGGCCTTGCCCAGTTCGACGCGGTGCCCGTTGGAACGCGCGCCGCCCTGGACTCCGGCGCGGGCGCCGGCCGCCGTGGCGTCGATCTCGATCCGGGTACGCGGCAGCGCCGCCGCGTGGTTGTGCCGCAACCAGTCGACCAGCGCCTCGCGTACATGGCAGCGCAGGTCGAAGACCGTCGGCCCGTCGTTCCCGCTCACCAGCACCCGGATCCGTACGTGGTCCCCGACCGCGTCGGTGACCTGCAGGACGCTGACCCGCCCGTCCCAGAGGTCGGTGCTCTCGACGATCCGGTGCATCTCGGTCCGCATGTCGGCGACGGGCACCGACCAGTCCAGGTCGAACTCCACCGCGCCGAGCACCGCGGACTCCCGGCGGGTCCAGTTCTGGAACGGGTTGGTGGTGAAGTAGGTCGACGGCAGGATCAGCCTCCGGTCGTCCCAGATGTGCACGACCACGTAGGTGAGGGTGATCTCCTCGATCCGGCCCCACTCGTCCTCGACGACCACCACGTCGTCGACCCGGATGGCGTCGGTGAAGGCGAGCTGCAGCCCGGCGAAGACGTTCGCCAGCGACGTCTGCGCCGCGAGCCCGGCGATGATGCCGACCACGCCCGCCGACGCCACGATGCTCGCGCCGGCGACCCGCACGCTCGGGAAGGTCATCAGCATCGAGGCGACCGCGATCACGGTGATCACGACGACGGTGATCCGGCGCAGCAGGATCACCTGGGTACGGATCCGCCGCGCGTGCCGGTTGTCGGCGACGTCCATCCGGTAGCGCGACAGCGCCAGGTCCTCCACGACGAACGCCAGCACGCCCACCACCCACGCGAGCGCGGCGATCTGCGCGAGGCCGAGCACGCGGATGGTGGCCGGCGTCCACGACTGCTCCACCGTCGCGTTCGCCGCGATGAGCAGCCCCAGAACGACGAGCGTGAGCCGGGCGGGCCGGCGCCCCCGTTCGGCGAGATCCTCCACAATCCGCGAGTGCCGACCGATCCGCCGCAGGATCCGGTGTACGAGCAGGGACGCCAGGTAGCCGATGACGGCCGCCCCAGCCATGATCACGAGTACCGCGAGATCGGAATCCGTGCCATCCATGGTGTCCATGCTGGAGAACGGGTCGAGCGCAGTCCGGTCCGCCACGGGCAAAGCTCCTTCGAATCGGGTGCGTTTCCCGAACCAGTGCCCGTTTCGTCATGGTCTGACCAGGTGACGCCCTTCACAGCTTCGCTGGCGGAGCACCGGCCCGGGGTGGCCGCCGCGGGCCTGGGGCCGGCTCGACCGGCGACGTCGATCGACGGCCTCACCGCGGTCAACCCGGCCGCCTCCCTCTCGGCCCCTCCCCCGGCCTGCTCTCAGCCGTCCCCGGGCCCGCCCTTGGCCGCCCGCGGCCTCCAATTCTTGTCAAAAGTTCGTCCCGTTGCTTTAAAGCAGCTAATCCCGCCATTTGGCGGTGACTATATGTCGGCTGGAAGTCATCTGTTTTACGGATTGTGCGCATCCAGTGAGGCATCATCGTTGTATGCCGTCGTATCCGGTTGGGTCAGCGCCAGGCGCCTTCGTGCCCGCCGAGGACGCCTCCGACCTGCGCGGTAGTCTTCCAAGCGCGGCCCTCCGCCGAGGCGTGGCGCACCGAATGCCGGAAGGCCGCGGGGGTAGCGGGAGTACTGGATGGTCCATGGGCCGTCTCAGGTCGACGGGTTCGCGCTCTTGTCTCCCGCGGGCCGGCATGTCGACAGGCCGGGAAAATCCAGGAGGGGCGAGCCGTGAACACGGTCAAGGTGAGGACGGTCGTCGAGGCGGACCTCTCCGCGCTCAGCCGGATCGACCGGCAGATCTTTGGCCGGCTCGCGTACCCCGAGTTCGTCCTTCGCCAGCTCTTCGACGTCCACCAGCAGGAGATCCTCGTCGCCGACGAGGCGGGCGAGCTGCTCGGGTACTCGATAGCCGTGCGTTCCGGGTCCGATGCCGAAACGGATCTCGCCCACTTCCTGGCCCTTGGGGTGGACGGCTCCCGCCGCTGCCAGGGTGTCGGCCGCCTGCTGGCGCTGGAAACACTCGAAAGTCTCTACCTTCGTGGTGTGCAGCGGGTGCGCCTCGCTGTGGCACGCGACA
Organism: Frankia sp. Hr75.2; assembly: GCF_949319125.1. Classification (NCBI taxonomy): domain Bacteria; kingdom Bacillati; phylum Actinomycetota; class Actinomycetes; order Frankiales; family Frankiaceae; genus Frankia; species Frankia sp. Hr75.2. The sequence goes on from NZ_CASGGV010000323.1 coordinate 2,459, forward strand.
ACCCGGTCGCGATACACCTCTACCGCTCACTGGGCTTCGAGCAGACTGCGGACGTCGACAGCTATTACGGAGCGGACGAGCCGCGCCTTCTGTTCGAACTCAACCTGGACCGGAATCCACAGGTCGACGCGGACACGGTCCGTCACGTGCCGCGCTCTGCCACGCACTGACCGAAACGGCACCGACCCGTTCCTGGACGGGTAGCCGAGCCAGGTCTGTTCGGGAGCGCCAGGCGGACCACTGTTCTTCCACGCCCTTTCACCGCCGCCGCTCTGTGTCCGCCGCGGCGCCTGCTGCCGCGATGTTTGGCCGTGGGTGCGGGCCGTCCGCGGTCGGCTGTGGGCGGCCCGCACCCACGCGGAGCGTGTGTACGCCTGCTCGTGGCCGCTCTTGCTGGCCCTCGGCCGCCGTCCGGCCCGACTGTGGCCCGGTTCAGAACAGTGACGCGCGCAATTCGTGGGAGCCGCTGTGCACGTAGAAGAAAATGAGAACCCGATGGGCAACGCCGGGCAGCGGTGGGACGAGTTCGATCCCGACCTGTACCACGCCCACAACTACGCCGTCCTGCGTGACGACGACCAGGAAATCCTCGAGGGCGTCCGGGATTTCTTCGCGACCTTCGCCGCGGCCGCGGCGACCGCCGCCGATCGCCCGCTCAAGGGGCTGGACGTGGGCACCGGCAGTAACCTCTATCCGGCGCTGTCGATGCTGCCCTGGTGCGAGCGGATCACCCTGCGGGAGCATTCCGCCAGCAATGTCACGTGGCTGGAGAACGAGGTCCGGTCCTACGGCACCGCCTGGGACCCGTTCTGGAAGGTGCTGACCCAGGAACGGGCCTACCTCGGTGTGGATGACCCGCGCCGGGCGCTGGCGGAACGGGTGGTGGTCGAACAGGGAAGCGTCTTCGAGTTACCCCGCTCCAGGTGGGACATCGGCACTATGTTCTTCGTGGCGTGTTCCATCTCCGAGCAAAGGGAAGATTTTCACCGCGCCTCCAGGTGCTTCCTCGACGCGCTCATGCCCGGCGCGCCCTTCGCGATGGCATACATGGAGAATTCCAGAGGGTACGAGGTCGGCGAAATCCGCTTCCCGGCGGTCTCGTTGAAGATGGACTACATCGTCGAAAGCCTTGAGGCGACGGCGACCGATGTGAAGGCGGACCGGTTCGTCGGTGCCGAGATGCTGCGCGAGGGATACGAAAGCATGGTCCTCGTCCGCGGCCGCACGAGAAGACGGGAGCCGGACGGCTCCACCACGGCCGCGGACGCCTAGCGGGCCCGGACGTCGAGGAAGAAGGGGGACGGCGTTGGATATCCGACCTAGGCAGCTTCTGCTGGAGATGTGGGAGGCCGCCGCCGAGTACTCGTACCAGGGCGGCGGATGGAAGTTCAGCGGCCGGGCCGAGTCGAACTCCACCAGCGACGCAGAACAGCTGCTCTGCCTCATGTACCCGTCGTACCAGATGCCCGGGATGGAGATCGTAAAGCCGGACGAGACCGCCAAGGACGTGCGAGTGGCGCTGGAACGCATCGGTGATGCGCGCCAGATCCCGCAAGTGCTGGTGCGGGCGCTCAGTGAGTATCTCGAGCGGTATACGAACGAGCGGGGCGCGCCGGTCTTCTCCGGCGGTTCGTATTTTCAGCCGGTCGGCCAGGGCGAGCCACTCACCCCCGAGCAGCGCGCGTTGGAGATAGTCGACTCGTTCTCGATGTCCATCACGCTGTCACTCGCCATTCTCGGTTTCGTCCGCGAGTTCCGGCCGACGGTGCGGCGCGACGCGTTGCTCGCCGAGATGCGGGAGCTGGAGAAGGCCGCATCGCGTCGGCTGACCGCGTCGATGGTGGGAATTCTGCGTAGTTTCACGGTGCGGACCTTCGCGGCCTACTCCGAGGAGGGGCGGGCGTTGTGCGACCTGGTCAACACCGAAGGGAAGTCGACCGAGAAGGTCCTCGACGAGGTCCGCGACGCGCTGGTCCCGGCCCGTACCTCGTTGCGCGAGCTGAAACTCGGTGTGGAACTGTCCGCCGAAGCAGTGGACGACGACAGCGTGCTGTTCGAGTGCGGCTGGTCCTGGGGCATCATCCGGGATGCCCCCCCGGTCGACGCGGGCACGGGCGTCGTGGTCGACCAGTCCCCGGGTGTCGCTCAGGCGAAGCCCTCCCTGTACTTCACGGTGGTCGCACTCGACGGCATCTCCGACCTCTTCTCGGCGCGCACCCGACAGCTCGGCCTGATCAACCCGGATCAGGAGGGCCTGGTGGGTGCCCTCCAGCTGCGTTCGAACCTGGCGCAGCTCTACTGGTCGACCATCGCGCGCCTCGGCCGGTCCCGCTGGCCCGTCGAGGAGGTTCCCTGGCGGAGCGCGAACCCTGCGGATGAGGGGCCTGAGACGGACTACGACACCCTGCTCGCGGCCTCGATCACGATCGAGGCGCTGGCCACCGAGCGAGCCCGGGACGTCGACATCGCGCGTATCGCGGACGTCCTGGCGGAACTGGCCGTGCGGGGTCGGGTCACCAGGCGGGCGAGGCTGCGCGAGCCCGCGATCGAGCTGCACGTCCCGGGGGTACGGCTCCCGCTCACCGGCGCCGAGGACCTCGGGCCGGCTATGGAGTGGCCGGTGGCGGACTTCTCGACCGCGTTGCTCAAGCGGGTGGCGCGGACCGCGGCCGTCACTCGTGACAGCGCGCTGCGAGATCGGTTGGTCGGCCTTGCGGACGAGATCTGGGACCGTCACGTGCGGCTCCGTCAGCTTTCCGACGGTCCCGGCGCCGGGCTGTGGGACGACATCAGCCTGTTCAAGCTGTCGCCGACGGACAAGGGGCCGTCCTGGTACTTCACCGAGCGGGTGATGGAGGCGCTCGTCACCGTCGCGGCGGTCTCCGTCGCGCGTCCGTACAGCGCCCGGCTGGCCGACCTGGCGCTGGACATGCTCGCCGAGGCCGACCACCTGCACACAGCCGAGCTGCTGCGGGAGTCTCCGACATCCACCGTCCCGGCCAGAACCCAGCTGCACGGCATTGGGGCGAACCTGCAGCGGGCGCGTGAGCTGCGTGAACGCCAGCCGGCGACGTCGATCGCGATCGTGCAGGCGGCGCTGCGCGATCTCGACGCGCTCGCCATGGCCCGGCGAGCCTGAGGGCCCGGCTCCGATGATCATATTTGCGACGTCCGACAAAGGCGGCACCGGTCGCTCCGTGACGAGCTGCAACGTCGCCTATCGACGCGCGATGCAGGGCAGCGACGTCTGCTATCTCGACTTCGACTTCGGCTCGCCTACCGCGGGCGCCATCTTCGGTGTGGAGGCGGCAGGGCAGGGCACGGCTACCGGCGGCGGGCTGCACGAATACCTCGCCGGGCGGACGGCCGAAGTGGACCAGCTGGACGTCTGGGGGCAGTCGGAGCTGGGCGGGCCGCGGGCAAGACCGCTCGGAGCCGGCAGGCTCACCCTGCTGCCGGGTGACTCCGGCGGTGGGGAGTTCCCCGTCGACGCGACCATGGCCCGGCGGTGCAGCGATCTGTTCCTGCGCCTCGACGAGGAGTTCGAGCTCACCCTCGTCGACCTCAGCGCCGGCCGGTCGTACGCGACGGAGCTGGTGCTGCGTGCCACGGCCGACCCGGCGCTCGCTGAGAAGACCGCGCGCTGGCTGGTGTTCCACCGGTGGACGCGCCAGCACATCGTCGCCGCCGCCGGCCTGGTGTTCGGCCCGCACGGCATCCTCGAGACGGGGATGGATCGCGGGCACAGGCGCCGCGAGCTGGAGGACACCATCCGGTTCGTCCGCACCGCCGTGCTCGAACCAGACTCACCACAGTTGGCCGTCCTGCGGGCGGAACAGTCGGTGTGGCTGCAGTCGTACAACACCGACCTGCAGAAGCTGGCGGCGAAGCTGCGCCTCGGCCGCAGCGTAATGCTCGGCTCGATCCCGCTCGACCCGGTCCTGCAGTGGCGTGAGCAGATCATCGTCGAGGACGACATCTCGACCACGCGGATCGCCAACGAGGAGACCGGACAGGCGTTCGAGGACCTCGCCAAGCGCCTGACAGACGACAGCGCGTGGGAGGGGCTCTGACACACGTGGAACCATTCTCCGGCGGGCCGACGACCGTGCCCGGGTCCGCGGTGTTCCGTGAGACGAGCGCCGTCGAGCGCACCGTGGAGGTCCCGCTGGCCCATCTGTCGGTGGAACTCGGCCATTTCTACCCGGAAGACCTGGCGGGCGGCGCCGGCGTACTGGCGGAGCATTTCCGGCGGATAGCGCCGTGGGTGGACCGGCCGCGGCTGGGCTCGCTCGCCGGCGGCGCGGGTGGCGCCGCCCGTGCTGGCCGGGCCCCCCGGGTGAGCACCTGCCTGCTCGTCGACGACTACTCCGACCAGGGGAAGGTGCCGCCGCCGGCAGCAGTGGTGCCACAGCTGCTCGCCGCCGCGCGAGCCCAGGACATCGTCATCGACTACATCGCGCGGGAGTCGGCGTGCGCCGCCACCGAGAACGTACCGTTGGCGCGCATCGTCGAGGGAGCGCTCGTCGCGGACCCGCCCTACGGGGCGAACGGCTCGCGTCCGACGCTGAACGAGACTGGCTGGCTGTGTAACGGAGCCCGCTCGCCGTCCACCACCGGGACAAGGGCGATGGGAGTCGCGGAGCCTTGGCAGCCGCCGACGGAAAACGGCTCGCGCCGCCACTCGGTCTTCCTCGATGTGGAGCTGTGGAGCGAACACCGCGGGCACCATGCCTGGTCGTGCGCCTTTCTGGCGGCGGTGTGGCAGCTCCTGCGACTGGGCCTGCTGCGGGCCGGTGGCGAGACGGTGGTCCGCCCGGTGACGGTCGATCCCGCGGACCTGCCGGACCGCTGGGCCGACTTCCCATCGATCGGCCGCCTAACCCCGGCCCCTGCGCCTTTCTGCGCCTACCGGACCTTCTCCGTGCTCGATACCGGCTACCTTCCGGTCGAGCACGCCGTGCGCGTGATCCTCGGCCAGGTGGGGGTCGACTCGGCAGCGCTCTCGGCCACGGAACGTCGTGCGGGAGCCGAGGGCATCGCGCTGCCGCCTGAGCCCGCGGACCGTCTTTCCTACTTTTTTCTGGGCCGTTGATGGCCGCTCCGAAGGCGACGGCTGTTCCGAGGGCGCCCAAGGCGCGCGAGCTCGCCGAAGAGCTGGACATGTTGGTCGGCGAGGTCCGTACCACCCTGCTGCAGAACTCCCACCGCGTCGGCGCCACCACCGTCGCCGCGCTGCTGGACATCGTGCCGGGAGGCCGGGTCCGCAGCGCTACCAGGCCCGTCGCCCATGCGTTCTCGCCCGACATACGGGTGGGCGTGCACTGCCCGCTCGCCACCATCTCGGGCACCAGAGCAGACGGTGCGGGAACGGCCGTGGCCCGAGCGTCCGTCACCGGGGGCACAGTCCTGCAGGCTTCCACCCGGGCCAGGCTCACCCGAGCCGCGGGCGAGCGCAGACTGCCGTGGTCGCACTATGTGGCGAACCCGGGGATAATCGAGGTCGCTGGGCGCACTGACGCGGACGACCTGGCTGCGGGATTCCTGACAACACAGACCCGGGCATCCCTCGATCTTGGCGCGGTCAGCAGCCGATTGCTCAGCCGCGTTCAGCGCAGGCCGGGTATCGACCGAGTCACCTCGTTGCGGGCGCGCCGAACGCAACTACGATTCGCCGTCACCTGGCGGTCTTCTGATTCGGCCGTGCTGCCACAATTATTGGGTGCGCAGCGGAGGATTTCCGATTTCCCCTCGGTCCCCACCGGGTCGGCGGAGTCGTTTCACCGGAACAGCGAGCCGGCTGCTTCCGTCTCACCGGTGAGCGTCGAGTTCACCATCCAGGATGAAACGTTGCGTACGCTGCGGCTGCGGCTCGGGAGATGCGATCCGTCCGACGTCGTGGCCGCGTGCGAGGACCTCGCCCTTCACGACTGGCTGCTTTCCACGGTGGAGTCCCTGCTCGATAACAGTCGGATCGGGGTTGATTCCGCCCAGGAGGTGGTGCGGCGCTTCCGTCCGGTGATCGATCACCTGCTCCACCTGTGGATGCCCGGGGCGAGGGTCGCCGAGGAGCTGGCCGAGGTGTGGGCCGCGCTGGAAAGACGTCCCGGCTTCTCGCGGGAGTGGTCCAGCCTGGTCGGGCGGATCAGGGATCAGCTCGCGCTGGCAGGACTCGAGTCGTCGTCGAGCCTGTCCGCCTTGGCACGGGTCGCGGGCGTCTGCCAGGCGGGAGCTGAGGAGGACTCCGTCGGCGCGTGACCGAGGTCGAACAGGGGGAGGTACAGGTGAGCGCGGCGTTCGGATGGTTCGGCTTGGCGGTCGCCGTCGGGGGCGCCGTGTTTCTACCGGGTTTTCTGCTCGGTGGGGAGATCGCCTGGGTGGCCATTCTTGCTGTCCATCCAGGCGGCGTCGTACCTGTAGCGCAGCGTAAGGATTTGTCATGCTCAGGTGCGTGCCGGGGTGGAGGTTTGGGCGGTTGACGTGGGCGGGGTGGCGGAGCCGTCCGGCGCGGAAATTCCGGGCCCGATTCCGGACAATTTCATGTTTTTTGATGAAGAAGTGAGTTGTGGGGGCAGTGGTGTCGAAGGCTTGACAATGAAGATCCGCTCCAATCCAATTAATATGCGGGAACGATCGACTCAGTCCTCCCGTCTCTGGGATGCCGCTATCAGTCTCGATCATTTTGGGTGCTCCTCGCTGGACTAGAAGCCAGCTCCTCCTGGATTTCGGGCGGACACCGGCCGAGGAAGGCGTTCGCTGGAGCTTCGGAAACACTCCTACGGCGTGTTGAGAGGAAGGGAAGAGTGTCTGTGGTCAGGATAATCAGGCAGGTTGCGGTGGCGGTCGCGACCGGCGGTGCTACTTTTCTGCTGAGCTATTTACTCGACGGAGAGATGACCTGGACAATGATGCTCTCCGTCTTCATCGGCGGTGTCGTCCTTGTCGTTCAGCACCTGGTAGACGTCGAGAGCAAAGTGGAGGCGGCCGCGGACGCGCAGGCCGAGCGCCTTTCGGGGTTCGAGCGGCGGCTGGACCGGGTCGACCGCGGCGTACGCCTGCTGGAGTCGCTGGAGAGCTCGGCCGTCGAGGCGGCTGTCCCCGGAGCGCGGCCCATCAGCGGGCTGGTCGAGCGGTCCGCGAAGTTCGTTCCCCCGTCGCCCGTTCTGGGCCGGCTCGTGGCCGAGGAGATCCGGGCCATGAACGAGCTTCTTCGCGGCCTCGAGGGCGATTCTGCGACCTGTCAGGGAGAGGACCGCGACTGGATCCTGGCGCTCACCCGGGGAGCCCAGCGGACGATCTCGGCGACCAGCACCACCGCTGCCGACGGTGGGCGACGCAGTTTCAGCGACGGATTCTGGAAGAGTGAGCTGGGCCGCGCGTATCTTGCGGCGCAGCGGGAGGCAGTGGGTCGCGGCGTTAGCGTCCGGCGGGTTTTCATCCTCAACAGCGAGAAGATCCGGCGCAATTCGGATTTCGTCAAGATCTGTGAGGATCAGCGTAACGCGGGAATCATCGTGCACAGTGTCGTGGTGCCCGGCGGCGACCAGCTCGGCAGCGGCGGGACGGGCTGGCGCAAGACGTTCCGTGACTTCATTCTCTTCGATGACGAGGTCAGTTACGAGGTGGAGGTCGGTGCCCTGCAGGGCGCCAGCATCACGAGCACCCACCTGAAGTTCGACCGGACGCGCATCGGTGAGCGCATCGCGCTGTTCAACGAGATCTGGGCCGAGGCGCAGGCGGCCGCGGCCGCGGACGAGGCCGCCCGGCGTTCGGCGAGCTGACGTCGACCGGGGGCAGTCAATCCGCCAATCCGCTCAGGCGAGTACGCGGGGCGCGGGGTTGCCGGGTGGGAGGAAGCGGTGCATGACGTAGAGGTCCACGTCGCCGTGCCACGGGTGGCGGTACGCGGCGGGCAGGGTGCCGATCACCCGGAACGCCAGTGATCTCCACAGAGCCACCAGCCGGGTGTTCGCGGCGACCACCGAGTTGAGCTGCATCGCGCGGTAGCCGAGGTCGGCGGCGTAGTCGACCATGCCCTCGGCAGCCGCCCGGCCGACCCCGCGGCTGCTGGCCAGGTCGGTCCCGTAGCCGCCGGGGCCGAACGCGCCCCCGCCGAAGTTGACCACGGTCGGGTCGACCAGCAGCTGGGCCAGCGCCACGTGGTCACCCAGGCCCGGCTGGCTGGGGGTGAGCAGCGCCGTCGCGACGACACGGGTCGAACCGGGGCCGTCCTCGACCTCCATCACCAGCACGTGCGCGGGTGCCGGCAACATCCACAGGCCCCGCGCGCTCCGCTCGTCGGTGCCCGGCGCCCACATGCACGTCTCACCCTCGGCGACGACGGCCTCCCAGACCGGCCAGATGGCCGGCCAGTCGCCCTCCGCTGCCTGACGTGTCCGCACATACCGATCCTGCCCGCGAACGCCCGGAAATGGGGCGTCAGCTCTCCGCGGGGGTAGCGCGTTCGACTGAGAATCCCGTGCATCCGCCCACACCGTCGACGTCGCCTTCGATGCGGTCGGGTGTGCCGGCCCTCGGGGTGCCCGTGAGATTCACCATCTCGTAGCCGGCGGGGCGGCTGACCCATTCGTGGCCGGCGAGCAATATCCGACCGCCCTGAACGGACCCGGTCATGGTGAACGAGCCACGGGGAACAGCGGGGTTCTCCGGCAGCGGGTAGAAGTCGAAGACGGCGGTGAGCGCGGCCGGGTCGGTCCCCGCGATCCGCAGCGACAGACCGGTGGCTCCCTGGGCGCAGGTGTAGCTTCCGCGCCACGTCCCGTCGACCGCCACCCCGTCGACCGCCGCTCCGGCGACGACCGGGGCGCTCGCGGACGGCGGGGCCGAGGCCGCCGCGTCGGCGCCGGCGTTGCCACGGTGCTCCGTGCCCGGCACGGTGGACGGGGTTCCGCCGCCGCCGGGCAGCGTGGCGGGACTGCCGGGTGTCGGCGCGGCCGCCGCCGCGCCGACGGGGCCACCGGCCCCGGGCGTGGCGTTCCCACCGCCGCAGCCGGTCAGGGCGAATGTGAGACCGGCGAACAGAACGACCGCCGGCGATCCCGTATTTCGAAGGCTTCTCGACCCGCGTCGCATTCGGAGTACCCTCCCATTCGCCGGTGCCGCCGTCACCGGTCGTCCGGATGAGCCGTTTTCCGGAGCGCCGAACGATCCGCGATGTGGCTGCCGTATCCCCGATGCTGCGCCGCGCGGCGGTACGGCGCCGGACCGGTCGTTCCAGGGCACTACGATTGTGGTCGATGCCGGTCGGCGGGCAGCACGGAGGGCCCGCGTGGGCGGCGGAATGCATCAGGCACCGGCATACGAGGCACGAGCCGGACGGGGGAGTCCATGGCCAGGTCCTTTTCCGAATCCGAGCTGGGTGAACTGGCGAGGGTCTACTACCGGAAGCCGTCCGCGACATCACTGTTGGATCGCGCGGGCATCAAGCGCGAGAGCCAGCCCGGCTGGGGCAGCCACAGCTCCCTGGACTTCTGGCGGGAGGTGGGTGAGGAGGTCGAGTCGGGACGGGGCGGATCGAACGCCGTGGACCGCATCCTGGCCATCGCGGCCGAGGAGTATCCCGGCAACGCCGTCTTCCGCCGGTCCGCGGGAGACCTGTCGAGCGGCTCCCTGGCCGGGATCGGGAGCGCCTCGCCTGCGACGGGCACCTCCGTCGGGAACGCCTCCACTGTGACGGGCACCTCCGCCGGGGGCGGCCGCGCAGCCGACCCCTTCGGGAGCTCCGGCACGTCCGGCTCACCCGCTCCGCTCTCCGTCTTGGGGACGATCGTCGTGATCGACGCGGTGGGCTTCAGCAAGAACGGCGCGCTCCTCCATCTCGAGTGGCGCAAGGGCATCGGCACCATCACGGCACAGGCGGCCGCCATCGTGGGTATCGCGGCGGACCTCATGCACTTCAACGACCGCGGTGACGGATTCATGCTGATCATCGACGGCCGGATTCCCGCCGAGACAGTGGTCGTCGACTTCACCCGGGAGCTGCGGATCGCCCTCGGCGAGTACAACCGCACCCGCAACAGCGCCGGACGGATCAGGCTGCGCATCGCGGTGCACGAGGGCCGGGCGTTCGTCGACGGCACGGGCCTCGCCGGCACGCCCGCGATCAACACGGCGAGGCTGGTCGACGCGGACGAACTGCGCAGTGTCCTCAAGCAGTCCGACGGCCCGGACACCGCCCTGATCGTCTCGGACGCGATCTACCAGTCGACGGTCACCGAGCGGCTGCGCGGGCTCGACCCGGACGACTTCGTGCGGGTCGAGGTCAAGACGGAGAAGTACCAGGGCGTCGCGTGGATCGCGGGACGAGAGGACGCGGGCGCGGCCCGGGTGGCCCGTCCGGGGGAGGAGACACGTCCGATGGCAGGCGAACAGCTGTCGGTGCCCGAACCGGCGACCGGCAGGTGGGACTTCCTGATCTCCTGCACGGACGACGACGCGGACTGGGGCCAGTGGATCGCCCATCAGCTCCAGGTCGCCAAGTACAAGGTGCACCTGGACGCGTTCGACATGGTGCCGGGCACCGCCCGGGTCGCGCGGTGGCACGACGCCGTCCGGTACTCGACCCGGACGATCGCCGTGCTGAGCGAGAGCTACCTGACCGCGACGCGGGAGATCCAGTCCCAGTGGCAGGAGGCCTGGCGCAGCGACGGCGCCGCGGTCGAGAAAACTGCCGGCGGCGACGGGGCGGCGGTGGAGGATGCCGGGATCGAGCGCCGGCTGATCCCGGTGGTGGTCCGGCCGTGCAGCCCGGACGGCCTGCTGGGCGGCATCACCCCGATCGACCTGACCAGCCGGCGGGGCGACCGGGACCGGGCCCGCCAGTACCTGCTGGAGGAGATCGAGGCCACGCTGACCGGGCGGCGCAGGAAGTCGGACAGCGCGCCCCCGTTCCCGGGCGACGCCTGACGGGTCGGCCCCTGGGCGGCTCAGTGCCAGCCGAGTTCGTCCAGGCGGTCGTCGCCTATACCGAAGTGGTGCGCGATCTCGTGGACGACGGTGATCCGCACCTCACGCACGACGTCCGCCTCCGTGGCGCTCATGGCGCAGATCGGGTTGCGGTAGATCGTGATGCGGTCGGGCAGCACGCCGCTGTACCAGTCGCCCCGCTCGGTGAGGGGGATTCCCTCGTAGAGGCCCAGCAGGCCGTCCGCGGAGTCGTCCTCGACGAGGACGGCGACGTTGCGCATCCGTCGTCCCAGCTCGGGCGGCAGGCTGTCCAACGCGGCGACGACCAGTTCCTCGAACCGCTCCGGGCTGACGGTGACCACGGCTCCCATCCTGCCGTGCCGGCACGGTGCCGCCGGCGCGGCAGGACGGCCGGGTGTCAGGAGAGGGCGACCAGGGCGCCGAGGGCGAATCCCACGGCGGCGAGCCAGACCAGGGTCGGCAGCGCGCGCAGCCAACCGCCCAGGGCGGGCCTCGGCGCGGCCTCGCTACCAGCTCCAGCCCCGCCACCAGCGCCAGCGCCAGCGCTGGCCCCGGCGGAGCCGGCCCCGGCACCCACTGGTTCAGGCGTCCGAGCGGCCGGGACGGGCGGGGCGGCCTGCCCGGGGACCGGCCGGCGGCCCTGCCCGGCCAGCATGGTCTCGGCATCGGCGTTGTCGAGCTTCGGCCGCGGCGCGGCGGCGGCCGGCGGGCGCTGGACCGGCCGGAACGCCCGGAGCAGGACCTCCGGACCACTCAGCCCGCCCAGCCGGATGCGGATCTCGCCGTCGACGGCGAACTGCTTCGCCCGCGCCCCCTCGCTCCAGACGCCGTTGGTGCTCAGGTCACGCGCCGTCCAGCCGTCCGGGCCCGGGGCGAGCTCGACGTGCCGGCGGGAGACCTTCGTGTCCTGGACGGTGATGTCCGCCTCGCGGCTGCGGCCGATCACGTAGGACCGGTCCGGGGTCAGCTCGACCGTTCCCGTGGCCGTGGTCACCCGGATGGTGCTCAGGTCCATGTTCTCCCCTTCTCAGCCGCGGAAGACGGCGTCGTCGCGCACGGTCACCGGGATCGGTGCGAGCGGCTCGCCGGCCGGCCCGGCGACGGGAGCACCGGTCTGCGCGTCGAACTTGCTGCCGTGGCACGGGCAGATGATCTTCCCCCCCTCGACCGAGCTGACGTTGCAGCCCTGGTGCGTGCAGACGGATGTGAACGCCTTGACGCCGTTCCCGCCGTCCCGGGTCAGGACCATGCTGGCGTCCTCGAGGACCAGGCCGCCGTTCGCGGGGATGTCGGCGAGGTTGGCCAGTGGCGTCGCGGTGTCGCCCCCGCCCGCGGCTGTCCCCGCCGCGTTGGCCTCGGCGGCGGGCGGCTTGGGGTCGGCCGCGCTACTGCCCGAGGCCACCACGTAGCCGGCGGCGGCACCCGCCGCGGTCACGATGAGGCCGGGTACGACCACGCGCCGGGTCGGAGCTTCCTGCGTCATGCCGGCCTTCCTCAGAATTTCGGGATGTCGGTACGGGTGAAAAACCACAGCGACGCGCTCAGCCAGAGCACGACGAGGGAGAGGAGAACCGCCGACCCCAGTACCGGCAGCGCCCATCCCGGAAGTTTTTTCGTCCGCAGGCCGAGCATTTTCGCCGCGTAGGCGCCGTAGAAGACACACCCCGCGAGGCTGTGCACGAGCACGCGAGAATCGCTGCTGGCGAATCCGAGGGCCCAGATGCAGTGGAACGCGACGGGCAGCGTCAGCACGAACGCGACCGTGCCGCTCCAGCGGTGGACGGGCGCCGTCCAGCCGGGTGCCCGGCCGGCCCCGGGCAGCCGCCCCCACATCCACAGGGCGGTCGTGAGCTGCACCAACAGGAGGACGGCCGCGGCAGTGGTGAGCCAGGCCTTCATCGGCAGCATGCCGGAGAAACCCAGGGTGAACAGCGGCCTACGGGCGGGGTCGTGGGTCTTCGAGTAGACCGCCAGCGCCAGTGTGACCGCCACTCCGGTCAACAACGCGACGGCGAGACCGAGCCCCCCCGAAGGCGTGCGTGTGCTATCCCGAGCCGTATTCGAACCGGAACTTTCCGTACCCAGCGCCATCCGCCCCCCGTTCGCCAACATTCCCGCTCGGCGCACTATGCAGCAAAAAGGGGGGTGCGGTCTAGCTTCGTCGCTCGGCTGACAGCCCGCCGGCGGAACAGCGCCGTCGCGGCGGAAAGCGGAATGAGGTTTCCGGAAGGACCCGGAGGTGCGGGCCGAGCGGCTGGCCGGCGGTGCCGGCAGGCGAGGCGGTGGGCGGCGGTGCCGACAGGCGACCGGAACGGTCTGCGTCTGCGTCTGCGTCTGCGGCTGACGTGCTCGTGTGCGCGGGTGTGCCGCGCGTGCATACGGGGCGGGAAGGTCCTCCCGGCCGGACGGGCCGATCCGGCCCTTCCGACCCGTCCGGCGGACGTCACGCTCGGGTCGTGACCTTCCGATGCTGACCGAGGGACCGGGAGCGGACCTCCGGGGGTGCCCGGGTGCCCTGCCCCGCCCTACCGCGGGCGGCCGGCGTCAGTGCAGCGGACCCTGGCAGTCCTTGCACCGCTCGCTGAGGATCGACAGGAGCTCGACCGCCTTGATCGAGGCGTCCCGCACCTTGGCGAGGTCCTGCGAGGAGTTCAACCGGAGCAGCGCGGACTCCGCGCCGTCGGTCGCACCCTCGCTGAGCGCGTCGACGATCTCCGCCGCCGGGGTGCCGTACTGGTACAGGAGAACCTGCTTGTCCTGGTAGGACGGCAGCTCGGCGGGGAGGTGGCCGAGGCCCACTCCCGCGAGTTTCCGGCTGAGGATCTGCCGTACATTGGTGCCGAGCCGGCCGTAGCCGCCGATCTCGCGCAGGACTGCCATGTCGATCCGATAGACACCGTTGTTGCCGACGACCGCGGTGCGCAGTTCTTCCCATGTGATGGGCGAGCCGGTCCAGGCGTCGACGGCCTGAGCTTCCGTCACTTCCTACCGTCCTGGCTTTCGGTACCGCTGCTGATGGGACCGAGCTGTTTGCTGGGTGCTGTTTGCTGGGTGCTGTTTGCCGGGTGTTGACCGGTGCTTTTATCCCGTGTGCGCGAGGCAACGCTATCCGACCTCTCGGACCTGGTCCAGACAGGACCGGCACGGGTGGTTTCGGAAACGTAAAGGCGCGGCCGGCCCGCTTCCGGGGGAGCCCTGCCGAGGGCGCTCGGGAGGGGCCCGCGACCCCCGTTACCCGCAATTAGGACGATAGTCCACCGCGAACGCGGCAAAATCTGGTGGTAGAGTTCCGCAAACACGGATATGTATGGCCTCGCCGGGCGCAGGTGCGGGGGTGACCGAGCACTCAGGGCCCGTGATTCGGTGTTGTACGTCACACCGGAGCCGGTATATCGGGGGCGGTCACCAGGGAGGACACTCCTGATTAACGGCCCGCTGACCCGGCTGAAACCGGATCGGCCGCCGAGTGGGGGTGCCCCCGGTGGGCCTGTGCCGCGCCTTCCGCCGCGGCCCGTGCCGCCGCACGTGCAGGTCGCGGGGCGGCCCAGGAATCGCATCAAAAACTTATCCTCGGAATTATCCTTCAGGCTTTCCTGGGTGGTGAGGTAGCACCCCGTGGGGTCGATTTCTTGTTAACGGAGCGGTTACCGACGTACATGCGTCCGAAATGAATCCCTCCTACGGTTTCTACATATCGCGGCAAGCCGGGAGGGCGAGCTACCAGCGCCCAGTCGGTTCGCGGGGCCACGACCGCAACCGATTTCCGAACCGCGGGACGCACTGCACGAAACCGTGCGTGCGTACGCAGCTCCAGGAGGAGAATGCAATGCGCCAGATCGCGTTCTACGGCAAGGGTGGTATTGGCAAGTCCACCACCCAGCAGAACACCATGGCTGCCATGGCCGAGATGGGCCGTCGCGTCATGATCGTCGGCTGCGACCCCAAGGCTGACTCGACCCGCCTCATCCTGCACTCGAAGGCCCAGACGTCCGTCATCCAGCTCGCGGCGGAGAAGGGCTCGGTCGAGGACCTGGAGCTGGACGAGGTCCTGGTCGAGGGCCAGTGGGGCATCAAGTGCGTCGAGTCCGGTGGCCCGGAGCCGGGCGTGGGCTGCGCCGGCCGTGGCGTCATCACCTCCATCACCTACCTGGAGGAGGCCGGCGCCTACGAGAACCTCGACTTCGTCACCTACGACGTCCTCGGTGACGTTGTCTGCGGTGGCTTCGCGATGCCGATCCGCCAGGGCAAGGCCCAGGAGATCTACATCGTGACCTCCGGCGAGATGATGGCGATGTACGCCGCGAACAACATCGCCCGCGGTGTCCTCAAGTACGCGCACTCCGGTGGCGTGCGTCTCGGTGGGCTCATCTGCAACAGCCGTAACACCGACCGCGAGGACGAGCTGATCATCGAGCTCGCCCGCCGTCTCAACACCCAGATGATCCACTTCATCCCGCGTAACAACGTCGTGCAGCACGCCGAGCTGCGCCGGATGACGGTCATCGAGTACGACCCCGAGAACAGCCAGGCCAACGAGTACCGCCAGCTGGCCAAGAAGATCGACGAGAACGACATGAAGACCATCCCCACCCCGATCAGCATGGACGAGCTCGAGGAGCTGCTGATCGAGTTCGGGATCATGGAGCAGGAAGACGAGTCGATCATCGGCCAGAAGGCCAACGCGACCGTCGCCTGAGGCTCCGGCCACCTGCTCTGACACTGTCGAGGATGAGGTCCCGATCATGACGACGACTCCGGCTCCGCAGCGGGCCGAGACCGAGGCGATGATCGCCGAGGTCCTGGAGCAGTACCCCCAGAAGGCGGCCAAGTTCCGCGCCAAGCACCTCAAGGCCAACGACCCCGAGGGGTCGAAGGAGTGCGAGGTCAAGTCCAACATCAAGTCCCGCCCCGGGGTCATGACGATCCGTGGCTGTGCCTACGCCGGTTCCAAGGGCGTGGTGTGGGGCCCGGTGAAGGACCTGGTCACGATCAGCCACGGCCCGGTCGGCTGCGGCCAGTACTCCTGGGCCACCCGGCGCAACTACGCCCGCGGTCCGTGGGGTGTCACCAACTTCACCGCGATGCAGATCACCACGGACTTCCAGGAGAAGGACATCGTCTTCGGCGGTGACCCCAAGCTGGAGCAGGTCTGCGACGAGATCAACGAGCTCTTCCCGCTGGCCAAGGGCATCTCGGTCCAGTCCGAGTGCCCGATCGGTCTGATCGGCGACGACATCGAGGCGGTTTCCCGCACGGCGTCGAAGAAGCTTGGCAAGCCGGTCATCCCGGTCCGCTGTGAGGGCTTCCGCGGGGTGAGCCAGTCGCTCGGCCACCACATCGCCAACGACGCGGTCCGCGACCACGTGCTCGGCACCGGCGGCGAGTCCTTCAAGGAGACTCCGTACGACGTCGCGCTCATCGGCGACTACAACATCGGCGGCGACGCCTGGGCGTCCCGGCGGATCCTCGAGGACATGGGCCTGCGCGTCATCGCCCAGTGGTCCGGCGACGGCACGCTGAACGAGATGGCCTCGACGCACCTGTCGAAGCTGAACCTGATCCACTGCTACCGCTCCATGAACTACATCTGCACCACCATGGAGGAGCGTTACGGCACTCCGTGGATCGAGTTCAACTTCTTCGGGCCGACCAAGATCGTCAACTCGATGCGGGCCATCGCGGCCAAGTTCGACGAGACGATCCAGGCGAAGACCGAGGCCGCGATCGCGCGTTACCAGAAGCGCTTCGACGAGATCACGGCGGCGTTCAAGCCGCGCCTCGACGGCAAGCGCGTCATGCTCGCCGTCGGCGGTCTGCGCCCCCGCCACACCATCGGCGCCTACGAGGACCTCGGCATGGAGGTCGTCGGTACCGGTTACGAGTTCGCGCACAAGGACGACTACACCCGCACGTACGCCGAGCTCAAGGAAGGCGTCGTGCTCTACGACGACCCGACGGCGTTCGAGCTGGAGGAGTTCGCCAAGCGGCTCAAGCCGGACCTCATGGGTGCGGGCGTCAAGGAGAAGTACGTCTTCCACAAGATGGGCATCCCCTTCCGCCAGATGCACTCCTGGGACTACTCCGGGCCGTACCACGGCGTCGACGGCTTCGCGGTCTTCGCCCGCGACATGGACATCGCGATCAACAGCCCGACCTGGGACCTCATGGAGACCCCCTGGTCGAAGGCCGGAGAGGTGTTCTGACCGGATCTTCCGGTCTCCGCCGGCGATCGCCGGCGGCCATCAGTCACGGTAGAAAGGAGGATGTCCGGTGACGACGACTCCCGAGACAGGCAGTTCCATTCCGTTGCGGGTCCTCGACCACAGCGAGCTGTTCAAGGACGAGGTCTACCAGAAGCAGTTCGAGGGCAAGGCCGAGTTCGAGAACGGCAGTGAATCCGCCGAGGTTTCCCGCGTCCTCGAGTGGACCCGCGGCTGGGAGTACCGGGAGAAGAACTTCGCCCGGGAGGCGCTGACCGTCAACCCGGCGAAGGCCTGCCAGCCGCTCGGTGCGGTGCTCGCGGGCCTCGGGTTCCAGGGCACGCTGCCGCTCGTGCACGGTTCGCAGGGCTGTGTCGCGTACTTCCGCAGCCACTTCGCCCGGCACTTCAAGGAGCCCGTCCCCGCGGCATCCACGTCCATGACCGAGGACGCGGCGGTCTTCGGCGGCCTGAACAACCTGGTCGAGGCGCTGGAGAACGCGACCAGCCTGTACAAGCCGAAGATGGTCGCGGTCAGCACCACCTGCATGGCCGAGGTCATCGGTGAGGACCTCTTCGCCTACATCGGCGCGGCCAAGGACAAGGAGGTGATCACCGCCGACTACCCGGTTCCCTACGCCCACACCCCGAGCTTCGTGGGCTCGCACATCACCGGGTACGACAGCATGCTCAAGGGAATCCTTGAGAACCTGACGAAGTCGGCGGACGCGACGGAGCCGGCGACCGGTGGGAAGCCCCGGCTGAACATCATCCCCGGTTTCGAGACCTACACCGGTAACCTCCGCGAGTACCGGCGCGTGCTCGAGCTGATGGGCGTGGACCCGCTGATCCTCGGCGACCACGCCGACTCGCTCGACTCGCCGGCCGACGGGGAGTACGACCTCTACCCCGGTGGCACGCCGCTGGCCGAGGCGGCGAAGGCGAAGTTCAGCCGCGCCACCGTGCTGCTGCAGGAGTCCGCCACCCGCAAGACCACCGAGCTGATCCGGGACGTGTGGAAGCAGGACACGCTGGTGCTGGAGACCCCGATCGGGGTCCGCGGCACCGACCAGTTCCTGACCGAGATCGCCCGGCTGGCGGGCGTCGAGATCCCGGCCGAGCTCACCGTCGAGCGCGGCCGTCTCGTTGACGCCCTGACGGACTCGCACGCCTACCTCCACGGCAAGAGGGTCGCCATCGCCGGCGACCCCGACCTCGTCGTCGCGCTGACCCGCTTCGTGCTCGAGCTCGGCATGATCCCGGTGCACGTGCTCAGCACGAACGCCGACAAGGACTTCAAGCCCCGCATGGAGAAGGTGCTCTCGGCGAGCAAGTTCGGCGACGCCGCCACCGTCTGGCCGGAGAAGGACCTGTGGCACCTGCGGTCGCTGGTCTTCACCGAGCCGGTCGACCTGCTCATCGGCAGCACCTACCTGAAGTACATCGCCCGGGAGGCGAACGTTCCGCTGGTGCGGGTCGGTTTCCCGATCTTCGACCGGCACCACCTGCACCGCTTCCCGATCATCGGCTACACCGGCGGGCTGCACCTGCTCACGCAGCTCGTGAACACCGTGCTGGACGAGCTTGACCGGACCAGCCCGGACCATAGCTACGACGCCGTGCGCTAGGCCCCGTCCGGGGGACGCCTCCTGAGCGTCCGGTGTCCCCCGGGCGGCGCGCACGGCCTTCCCAGTGGTCGGCCGGCTGGCGGCCCCGAGCCCCCGCTCCGCCGGGGCCCCCGCCCGCGCGCTGGGACCGCGCCCCCCGCGCCGCGGAGGCAGGTGCCCCGCCACTGCCGGGGCCGGCGCCCCAGCCGGCCGGCCACCATCCCACCGGCACCACCCACCGGCACCACCCACCGGCACCACCCCGGTTCAGAAGAACTGCTGGTCCATCGAACGGCCCGCTCACCCAGCTCACCGAGGGGACGACCCTCCCTAAGCCGAGAGATCGCCATGGCCGCCACTGACCGTGCAACGCTATTCACCGAACCGGCATGTGATCACAACCGCGAGAAGTCCGCCAAGGAGCGCAAGGCCGGGTGCCCCAAGCCCGCGCCCGGCGGCACCAGCGGCGGATGCACCTTCGACGGTGCGATGATCACACTGGTTCCGATCGTCGACAGCGCCCACGTCGTGCACGGCCCGATCGCCTGCGCAGGAAACTCCTGGGACGGGCGGGGGAGCCTCTCCTCCGGCCCCGACCTCTACCGCCGCGGCTTCACCAGCGACGTCGGTGAGCAGGACGTCATCTTCGGCGGCGAGCAGCGCCTGTTCGACACCATTCTCGAAGCCGTCCGCCGGCACCACCCGCCGGCGGTGTTCGTCTACTCGACCTGCGTCACCGCCATGATCGGCGACGACCTCGACGCCGTCTGCGCGGCGGCCGCCGCGCACACCGGCGTCCCGGTCATCCCGGTGCACGCCCCGGGGTTCGCCGGCAACAAGAACCTGGGCAACCGCCTCGCCGGCGAGGCCCTGCTCGAGCACGTCATCGGGACGGTCGAGCCGCCCGACGTGACCGAGCTCGACGTGAACCTGGTCGGCGAGTACAACATCGCCGGCGAGCTGTGGGACGTCCTGCCGGTGCTGGCCAAGATGGGCATCCGGGTCCGGGCCTGCATCAGCGGCGACGCGCGCTACGCGGACGTCGCCGCGGCGCACCGGGCCCGCGCGACGATGGTCGTCTGCTCCCGGGCGCTGCTGGGCCTGGCCCGCGGCCTGGAGGATCGCTACGGCATCCCCTGGTTCGAGGGCAGCTTCTACGGCGTCCGCGCGATGAACGACACCCTGCGCGAGTTCGCCCGCCTGCTCGGCGGCGCGGAGCTGGCCCGGCGCGCCGAGGAGGTCATCGCCCTCGAGCAGACCGCCGTCGACCTGGCCCTGGAGCCCTACCGTGAGCGGCTCGCCGGCAGGCGCGCGGTGCTCTACACCGGCGGGGTCAAGAGCTGGTCGATCGTCTCCGCGCTGCAGGACCTCGGCATCGAGGTCGTCGCGAACGGCATCACCAAGAGCTCCGACGGCGACGTCGAGAAGATCCGCGAACTGCTCGGCCCCGACGCCAGGATCGTCTCCGAGGGCAGCCCGCGCGAGCTGCTGCGCATCGCCGAGGAGACCCGCGCGGACATCCTCGTCGCCGGCGGCCGCAACCAGTACACGGCGCTCAAGGGCCGGCTGCCGTTCCTCGACATCAACCAGGAGCGGCACATCCCCTACGCGGGCTACCGCGGCGCGGTCGAGCTGGCCCGCCGCCTCGACATGGCGCTGTCGAACCCGGTGTGGGAGCAGGTCCGCGCCCCCGCGCCCTGGGACGTCGAGGGGGTGGCGTGATGGCGAGGGTCGTCACGAGTGACCGCCGGCCCGGCCTGGACCCGCTGCGGTTCAGCCAGCCGCTCGGCGGGGCGCTGGTCTTCCTCGGCCTCGCCGCGGCGATGCCCGTCATGCACGGGTCGAAGGGCTGCGCCTCGTTCGCCAAGGCGCTGCTGACCCGGCACTTCAACGAGCCCGTCCCGCTGCAGACCACCGGTGTCACCGAGGTGTCCGCGGTGCTCGGCAGCGGCGACGACCTCGTCGCCAACCTGGACGGCATCCGCGCCAAGCAGAACCCGCGGATCATCGGCCTGCTGACCACCGGCGTCACCGAGGTCAGCGGCGAGGACGTCGCCGGCCAGGTGCGCCAGTACATCGCGATGATGAACCACACCACGCCCGAGGGCGCGCCGCTGATCGTGCGGGTGTCCACGCCGGACTTCGCCGGCGGGCTGTCGGACGGCTGGTCGGCCGCGCTGCGCTCGCTGGTCACCACCGTCCCCTTCGACCACGCCGACTCCGACGATTACCCGGGTTCGCGCTCCGGTCCCGGAACCGGTTCCGGGACCGAGACGGTCGCCGTGCTCGTCGGGCCGTCCCTGTCGGCCGCCGACCTCGACGAGCTCTGCGCGCTGATCCGCTCCTTCGGGATGGCGCCGGTGCTGGTCCCGGATCTCTCCGGCTCCCTCGACGGGCACCTGGCCCCGTCCTGGCAGCCGACGACGACCGGTGGCACGGGGCTCGCGCAGCTGCGCCGCCTCGACGAGGCCGGCCTGATCATCACCGCCGGCGCGACCGCCGCGGAGGCCGGGGTCGACCTGGCCGCGCGGACCGCCGCCGACCTGATCCACCACGACCACCTCAGCGGCCTCGCCGCGGTGGACAGGCTGGTCACCGAGCTGATGGCCTACTCGGGACGCGGACCGGCGCCCGAGGTGCGGCGGGCCCGCGCCCGGCTGGCGGACGGCCTGCTCGACACCCACTTCGTCCTCGGCGGGGCGCGGATCGCGCTCGCGATGGAGCCCGAGGCGCTGGTCGCCGTCGGCTCCCTGCTGCACGACGTCGGCGCGGAGATCGTCGCGGCGGTGTCGCCGACGGACGCTCCCGTGCTCGCCACCGCCCCCTGGGACGAGATCGTCATCGGCGACCTGACCGAGCTGGAGGAACGCGCCCTCGAAGGCGGCGCGGAACTGCTCATCGGGTCGAGTCACGTCCGCACGGTCGCCGACCGCATCGGCGCCGCCCACCTGGCCGTCGGATTCCCGATCTACGACCGGCTCGGATCGGCCCTGCGCACGACCGCCGGGTACGGGGGCAGCCTGCGGCTGCTCGTCGACGCGGCGAACCGGCTGCTCGACCACCACCAGGCGGATCACCGGGCCGATCACCGCCCGGGGCGCCACGACGTCCGCGAACATCCGCTCGACTCGTTCGACCAGCTCGACGTTCTGTGCCAGGAGTCCCCATGTTGAAGATCGCTTTTGCGACGAGCGACGGCCACGCCGTGGACCAGCACTTCGGCTGGTGCCGCCGGTTCGACGTCTACGAGGTCGGGCCCGAGGGCTTCCACCTGTTCGAGACCAGAGAGCTCGGGCCCGCGGAGGACGACGAAGAGGACAAGATCGCCTCGAGGCTCGCGGCGGTCGTCGACTGCGCGATCCTCAACGTCTGCGACATCGGAGGGACGGCGGCGGCGAAGGTCGTCAAGGCCCGGATCCACCCGATGAAGGTCCCCGTGGGCACCGAGATCGACGCCCTGCTCGCCAAGTTCGTCGGCGTGCTCGCGGGCAACCCGCCGCCCTGGCTGCGCAAGGTCCTTCGGGCGCACAGCCCGCAGGTGGCGCCCGCCTGGACCCCGACCTCCTCGCCGTCGGCCACCGCCGCGCCGGTCGCGCCGGCCAGGCCGCAGTAGACCCCGCCACCTCGAACCCGATGACCATGGGAGGAACGGCATGACCACACCGGCCCCCAGCGCAGGCGGCCAGCTCGAGGGGTTCCTGCGGGACCTCGTCGACCAGCTCCGCGCCGGCGACACCTACGGCAACCTCGACCGGCTGCCCGACGAGCAGCTGCTCGGCCCGTTCATCCTCACCCGCGAGCAGCGGCGGCAGATCGCCTCCAACTGCGACATCGACGCCGTCATCGAGGGGCGCGTGCGCTCCTTCTACCAGGCCGTCGCCGCCTCGGTGGAGAAGGCGACCGGGGTCATCACCACCACCGTGCTCGACCTCAACCACGAGGGCTTCGGCCGGGTGATCGTCTTCGGCGGGCGGCTGGTGGTGCTCTCCGACGTCCTGCGCGACGTCCAGCGCTTCGGCTTCAACTCGCTCGAGGACCTCGCCGCCCGTGGCGAGGCCATGGTCACCGCCGCCGCCAAGCTCGTCGAGCAGTGGAGGGAGGTCGCCCGCGATGACTCCTGAGACCAGCACCAGCACCGATGTCGCCGCCGTCACGACCCGGCTGCGCAAGCTGAACAGCAAGGCCTCGCAGCTCAAGCTCGACCTGCACGACCTCGCCGAGGACCTCCCGATCAACTGGGAGAACATCCTCGACCTCGCCCGCCGTACCTACGACGCCTACGCCGAGATCGCGCTGCTGGAGAACGAGCTGCGCGCCGGCGCCGCCGGTGGCACCGGGAAGGGAGCGGGAGCATGAGCGCGCTCACCAGCCAGCTCGAGGAGTTCCGCCGCTGCTCGACCGCCGAGCAGTACTTCGAGCTGCTCGACGTCGACTACGACCCGCGGGTGGTGGCCGTCAACCGGCTGCACATCCTGCGCTTCTTCGCAGAGGAGATCGCCGGCCTGCACGAGGGGGCCGACGCCGAGGTGTCCCCCGAGGCGCTGCTGCGGGACTACCGGGCAGCCCTCGTCCGCGCCTACGAGGCCTTCACCACGGCCACCGCGCTGGACCACCGCCTGTTCAAGGTGCTGAAGGACCGCGCGCCAGAGCCCGCCGGGTTCGTCCCCATGTCCGAGATCACGGTCGAGCGACCGGCGACCACCCAGACCGACGAGAAGGGCCAGCAGCGATGAAGTCGACCTTCGACGTAGGTGACGTCGTCGCCACCACCAAGGCCCTGCGCCAGGACGGGACCTTCCCGGACCCGAACATCGCGACCGGCCAGATCCTGGTCGAGCCCGGCACCCGGGGCGAGGTCATCAACGTGGGCCTGTACCTGCAGGAGCACATCGTCTACGCCGTCGCGTTCGAGAACGGCCGGGTCGTCGGCGCCCTCGAGCGCGAGCTCGAGGCCGCGGTGCGGGAGACCTCCCCGTCCAGCCGGGCCGCCGCCGCCGCCACCGCCCATGCCACAAGTTCCGCGGCTGACAGCAGCGCCGCCGTGACCAGCGGGACCACCGACAAGGAGGAGGGGCTGTCGTGAACAACGAGCCCGTCATGCTTCCGGTGCTGCCCGCCGCCACGGCGGAGCTGCTGACCGGTCGGACGGCCACCCCTGGTCAGAACGGCTCGCCCGCCCAGGGCGCGGCGCCCGCCCCGGGTGGCGGCTGCGCGTCCAAGAAGAGCTGCGGCAGCAGCACTCCGGCCACCGATCCGGAGATCGCCGAGAAGATCGCCAACCACCCCTGCTACAGCTCCGAGGCGCACCAGTACTACGCCCGGATGCACGTGGCGGTGGCGCCCGGCTGCAACATCCAGTGCAACTACTGCAACCGCAAGTACGACTGTGCGAACGAGAGCCGGCCCGGCGTCACCAGCGACCTGCTCACCCCCGAGGACGCGCTCGCCAAGGTCAAGCTGGTCGCCAGCGAGATCAAGCAGATGAGCGTGCTGGGCATCGCCGGCCCCGGCGACCCGCTCGCCAACCCGAAGCGCACCTTCCGCACCCTGGAACTGGTCGCCCGGGACTGCCCCGACATCAAGCTGTGCCTGTCGACGAACGGGCTCACCCTGCCCGACCACGTCGACCGCATCGCCGCGCTGAACGTCGACCACGTCACGATCACGATCAACATGATCGACCCCGAGGTCGGCGAGCGGATCTACCCCTGGGTCGCTTACAAGGGCAAGAAGTACACGGGCCGGGAGGCGTCGAAGATCCTCTCCGAGCGCCAGCTCGAGGGCCTCGCCATGCTGGCCGAGCGCAAGATCCTCGCCAAGGTCAACTCGGTGATGATCCCGGGGGTCAACGACGAGCACCTCGTCGAGGTCTCGAAGACCGTCCGCGGGCTCGGTGCCTTCCTGCACAACGTGATGCCGCTGGTCTCCGCCCCGGAGCACGGCACCGTGTTCGGCCTCGCCGGCCAGCCGGGCCCGACGCCCCAGCAGCTCAAGGCCCTGCAGGACCGCTGCGAGGGCGAAGACGGCGCCGACATGAACATGATGCGGCACTGCCGGCAGTGCCGGGCGGACGCCGTCGGCCTGCTCGGCGAGGACCGCGGTGACGAGTTCACCCCGGAGACCTACCAGGGCCGCGAGATCGCCTACGACCTGGAAGGCCGCCTCGCCGCCCACGCCGAGATCGAGCGGTGGCGCCAGGAGACCCGCGCCGAGCGCGAGACGGTGACCGTCGCCGGCCCGGCGACCAGGCCCGACGACGTCGTCCTGGTCGCCGTCGCGACCAAGGGCAGCGGCGTGGTCAACCAGCACTTCGGCCACGCCTCCGAGTTCTGGATCTACGAGGCCGGCCGCAGCTGGGCCCGGCTCGTCCAGACCCGCGACGTGCAGCGCTACTGCGAGGGCCCGACCGAGTGCGGGGACGGCGCCTCGGTGCTCGACAAGACCATCGAGATGCTCTCCGACTGCTCCGCCGTCCTGTGCAGCAAGATCGGCCCGGGGCCGTACGACGCGCTCGAGGCCGCCGGGATCGAGCCGGTCGAGGTCTACGAACTGATCGAGAAGGCCGTCGCCACCGTCGGCGGCCGGCTCACCGCGGCCGCCCGCGCGGCCGTCCCGGTGAACCCCGACCCCGCCGGCACCGGTTTCACGGACCTCGACGAGATCGACCTCGACGAGGTGGAGGCCGAGATGGCCGAGGCCGAGCTGGTGCGCGCCGAGCTGGTGCAGGGCGAACTGGTGGACGTCGACCTGCTCGACCCGGACCTCATGGACGACGACCCGTTCGAGTTCGCCGTCACCGTCCGGCCCGGCTCCTGCTCGGGTGAGGGCGGCAAGTCCGGCTCCTGTTCCGGCGGCGGCCACCGCCACGCCGCCGGTTCCGGCCACCGCCACGACGCCGAGCACGCCCGTACCGACCCGCGCACCGAGAAGTCCCGTGCGGAGCGGACCACCCCGGAGAAGGCGCGCGCCGACGGTGCCCGCCCCGCCCACACCCGTTCCGTCGGCACCGGCTCCCACAGCGCCGGCACCGACGTCACAGACCTGGAGGTAGCGCGGTCATGACCCTCGTCCAGAGCACCGTCGAACTGACCGAGCGTGCCCGCGCCCAGGTGCGGACCCTGCTCGGCGGCAGCGCGGAGACGGCCGGCTTCGGCCTGCGTGTGGGCGTGAACCCGGGCGGCTGTTCCGGCCTCACCTACAACCTGGCGCTCGCCCCCGGAGCCGAGAGCGACGACATCGTCATCCACTCCGACGGGTTCGACGTCTTCGTCAACTCGTCGATGATGGGGCACCTGCGGGGGCTGCGGATCGACTATGTCGAGTCGCTGACCTCCTCCGGGTTCACCTTCACCAACCCGAACGCGACCAGCTCGTGCGGCTGCGGCAACTCGTTCGGCACCCCGGAGGAGCCCGAGCGCGCCGAGGCCGACGACCGGCTGCGCGGCCAGGTCGAGGACGTCATCGCCGAGATCCGGCCGTTCCTGCAGGGCGACGGCGGCGACGTGCAGCTCGTCACCGTGCTCGCGGGTAACGGGGAGCCGGGCACCGCCGAGGTCCACATCCGGCTTGTCGGCGCCTGCAACGGCTGCTCCAGCGCCTCGGCCACCGTCACCGCGGTGATCGAGAAGCGCATCAAGGAGAGCCTGCCCGAGATCGGCCGCGTCGCCCTCGTCTCCTGACGGCGAACCCCGGCCCACCACACCGACCCCCCGACGGAACACACGGACCAGTCATGGAGCGCAGCATGATAGTGACCCGGCGTAGTTCTCCGCCGGCGTCCGGCCCGGTCGGTCCGGTCGATGCCCGCGGGGCGTCCGAGGCCGCGGTGCCAGCAACGGCGCTGGCACCGACGGCCCTGGCCCTGGCCCCGGCCCTGGCGCCGGCGCAGCGCAGCGGGGGAGCGAGCCTGCCCGGTCGGTACGACCGGCAGCTCGACCTGCCGGGCTTCGGCCCGGCGGCCCAGGAGCGGCTGCGCGGCGCGACCGTGCTCGTGGCGGGCGTGGGCGGCGTCGGCGGGGCGGCCGCGACCTACCTCGCCGCCGCCGGGGTCGGCCGGCTGGTCCTGGTCCACCCGGGCGCGCTGGAGGAGCCCGACCTCAACCGGCAGACCCTGATGCGCCCCGAGTGGATCGGTGGCTCCCGGGTGGCCTGCGCGGAGCAGACCCTGCGCGCGCACCACCCGGGAGTCGAGATCGTCGCGATCGACCGCGAGCTGTCCCAGCTCCCAGAGCTGGGCCGCCTCGTCGCCGGGGCGGACGTCGTCGTGGACGCCCGCCACAACTTCCCCGACCGCTACCTGCTCAACGACGCCTGCGTCGCGACCCGGACCCCGGCGGTCGTCGCCGCGATGAACGCCACCGAGGGGAACCTGCTGGTCGTCCAGCCCGGATCGCCCTGCCTGCGCTGTGTCTTCACCGAGGGCGACCCGTCCTGGCAGCCGCTGGGCTTCACCGTCCTCGGCGCCGTGTCGGGGATGGTCGGCTGCCTCGCCGCGACCGAGGCGATAAAGATCATCTCCGGGTTCGGTGAGCCGGCGGCCGGCAGGCTGCTCCAGTTCGACCTCTGGGACCTGGACTTCCGGGTGCTGCGAGCCCGACGTGACCCGCACTGCCCGTCCTGCGGCGGCCAGGGGCCCGGCTCCGGGGAGCCACGGTGATCTACCTCGACCACAACGCGACCACGCCCGTCGACCCGCGGGTGGTCGAGGTGATGCTCCCGCTGTTCACCGAGCGGTTCGCCAACCCGGCCAGCAAGCACGCCCCCGGCCAGGAGGCGACGCGGATCGTCGAGCGGGCCCGGCGTGAGGTCGCGTCGCTCGCCGGCGCCCGCCCCCGCGAGGTCGTGTTCACCTCCGGGGCGACCGAGGCCGCCAACCTGGCGATCGGTGGGGTCCTCGCCACCGCCGAGCCGGGGCGACGCCGGATCCTCGTCGGGGCCACCGAGCATCCCGCGGTACTCGGCGCCGCCGACGCCGCGGTGTCGGCTGGCGACGCGACAGCCGCCGAGCGGATCGCCGTCCACCCGGACGGCACCATCGACGTCGACGACCTGCGGCGCCGACTCGGGCCGGACGTCGCGCTGGTCGCGGTGATGGCGGCGAACAACGAGACCGGGGCCGTGAACGACCTGCGGCCACTGGTCGAACCGGTGCACTCCGCCGGGGCGTTGCTCCTGTGCGACGTCACCCAGGCCCTCGGCCGCATCCCGGTCGAGCTCGAGCAGACGGGCGTCGACCTGGCCGTCGCGTCCGCGCACAAGCTCTACGGCCCCAAAGGTGTCGGCGCGCTGATCGCGTCGAAGGACGCCTGGCCACGCCTCGCGCCCAGGGTGCACGGCGGCGGCCAGGAACGCGGCCTGCGGGCCGGCACCCTCAACACCGCCGGGATCGCCGGCTTCGGAGCGGCCGCCCGCATCGCGGCCGAGTCGATGGCCGACGACGGCAGGCGCCAGGGCGCGCTGACGGCGCTGCTGACTGCGCTGTTGACAGAGACCCTGACGAAGCGGCTCGGGCCCGGAGCCGTCGAACTCAACGGCCCGGACCGCGCCAGGCTGCCGAACACCGTCAATCTCCGCTTCGTCGGCGCCGGTGCCGACGAGGTCCAGGCCTGTGCTCCGCGCGTGGCGATCTCGGCCGGCTCGGCGTGCAGCGGTGGCGGGGACGAGCCGTCCCACGTCCTGCTCGCCATGGGCCGCACGGCCACCGAGGCCCGGGAGAGCCTGCGCTTCAGCCTGGGCCGCGCCACCACGACGGAGGAGATCCGCACCGCCGCGGATCTGGTGGCCCGCGCTGTCCTGCGCGTCCGCTCCCTTTCCCAGAGCACCCCCATCCAAGACGAGGTTCGAGATGACAACCGAGCTCTTCGAACAGCCTGAATCGCGGGTACGCCGCCTCAAGGGGGTCGTGATCCGGTTCGCCGGCGACTCCGGCGACGGCATGCAGCTCACCGGCGACCGCTTCGGCGCGCAGGCCGCGGAGGCCGGCAACGACGTGGCCACGCTGCCGGACTTCCCGGCCGAGATCCGGGCGCCAGCCGGAACCGTCGGCGGTGTCTCGAGCTACCAGCTGCACGTCGCCGACCACGACATCACCACCCCGGGCGACCAGCCCGACGTCCTCGTCGCGATGAACCCGGCGGCGCTGAAGGCGACCTTGAAGGACCTGCGTCCCGGAGGCGTCCTGATCGTCGACTCGGGCGCGTTCAACGTGCGCTCGCTGGAGAAGGCCGGGTACGACTCCGACCCGCTGACCGACGGCTCGCTGGGCAACTACATCGTGCACGCGGTCGACCTGACCGGGCTCGCCGTCGGCGCCACCGACGGCCTCGGCCTCAAGCGCAAGGACGCCGCCCGGACGAAGAACATGTTCGCCCTCGGCCTGGTCTCCTGGATGTTCAACCAGCCGGTCGAGAGCACCATCGCCTACCTGGAGAAGCGCTTCGCCAAGAAGCCGCCGGAGATCCTCGCCGGTAACCTGGCGGCGCTGCGGGCGGGCGTGAACTACGGCGACACCACCGAGGCGTTCGCCGTCTCCTACGAGGTGAAGCCCGCGGCGCTGCCCCCGGGCACCTACCGCCACATGCGCGGCAACCGGGCCATCGCCTTCGGTCTCGTCGCCGCCGCGCACCAGGCCGGGATGCCGCTGTTCCTCGGCGCGTACCCGATCACCCCGGCGACCGACGTCCTGCACGAGCTGAGCAAGCTCACCTCGCACGACGTCCGCCACTTCCAGGCCGAGGACGAGATCGCGGCGATCGGCGCGGCGATCGGCGGCTCGTTCGCCGGCATGCTCGG
Source organism: Frankia sp. Hr75.2 (assembly GCF_949319125.1). NCBI lineage: Bacteria > Bacillati > Actinomycetota > Actinomycetes > Frankiales > Frankiaceae > Frankia > Frankia sp. Hr75.2. The sequence continues at coordinate 32,003 of NZ_CASGGV010000323.1, forward strand.
CGTCACCGTCACCTCCGGTCCCGGCATGGCGCTCAAGTCCGAGGCGATCGGCCTGGCGATCTCGCTGGAGCTGCCGCTGGTCATCGTCAACGTGCAGCGCGGCGGACCGTCGACCGGCCTGCCGACGAAGACCGAGCAGTCCGACCTGCTGCAGGCCCTCTACGGCCGGCACGGCGAGGCCCCGCTGCCGGTGCTCGCCGCCCAGTCGCCCGCGGACTGCTTCGCCGCGGCGTTCGAGGCGGCGCAGATCGCGCTGGAGCGGCGCACCCCGGTCATCCTGCTGTCCGACTCCTACATCGCGAACGGCAGCGAGCCGTGGAAGGTCCCGGCCGTCGAGGAGCTCCCCGACCTCGGCATCGAGTTCGCCACCAAGCCCAACGCCGTGGGCAAGGACGGCACGCCGAAGTTCCACCCGTACGCGCGTGACCCGCGCACCCTCGCCCGCCCGCTCGCCATCCCCGGCACCCCCGGCCTGGAGCACCGCATCGGTGGTCTGGAGAAGGCCGACGGCAGCGGCGAGGTCTCGCACGACGCGGACAACCACGACCTGATGGTCCGCACCCGCCAGAACAAGGTCGACGGCATCAAGGTGCCGGCGCTGGAGGTCGACGACCCGAGCGGGGCGCCCGGATTCGGTGCCCGGGTGCTGGTGGTCGGCTGGGGCTCGACCTACGGGCCGATCGGCGCCGCCTGCCGGCTTGTCCGTGACCAGGGACTGGCCATCGCCCAGGCGCACCTGCGCTACCTCAACCCGCTGCCGGCGAACCTGGCCGCCGTGCTGTCGTCCTACGACACGGTGCTGGTGCCCGAGATGAACCTCGGTCAGCTCTCCGGCCTGCTGCGGATGCACTGCGGGGTCGAGACCGTCGGCTACACCCAGACCCGCGGGCTTCCCTTCCGCGCGGTCGAGCTGGCCGCGGTGTTCACCCGGCTCGTCCACGGCGCCGACCTCGGCGACACCGAGATCACCAGTGAGGACATCAAGGCCGCGGGCGGCGCCAGCACGCTCGGCATGAGCGAGCTGGGCCGCAGCGAGCTCGGATCGGATTCGGAGGCGGGCAAGTGACCAGCTCAGACGCGGTAGGCAAGCAGCTCACAGCGAAGGACTTCTCCACCGGGCAGGACGCCCGCTGGTGCCCGGGGTGCGGTGACCACGCGATCCTCAACGGGATGCGGAACCTGCTGCCGACCCTCGGGATCCCGCGCGAGAACTTCGTCGTGGTCTCCGGCATCGGGTGCTCGTCCCGGCTGCCCTACTACCTCGACACCTACGGCATCCACTCGATCCACGGGCGGGCGCCGTCCATCGCGACCGGCATCTCGATCAACCGGCCGGACCTGTCGGTCTGGGTCGTCACCGGTGACGGCGACTCGCTGTCGATCGGCGGCAACCACCTGATCCACGCGCTGCGCCGCAACGTCAACCTCAAGATCATCATGTTCAACAACCAGATCTACGGTCTGACCAAGGGCCAGTTCTCGCCCGCGACGAAGCCCGGCACGGTCACCCCGTCCAGCCCGTTCGGCTCGCTGGACCACTCGTTCAACCCGGCCGCGCTGGCCCTGGGCGCCGAGGCGACCTTCCTCGCCCGCACGGTCGACACCGACCGCAAGCACATGACGGAGATCCTCGCCGCCGCCCACGCGCACGACGGCTCGGCCCTGGTGGAGATCCGGCAGAACTGCCCGACCTTCAACGTCGCGCCCCGGGACGACGTCGCCGCCTCCGCGACGGAGCCCACCGCGGCCGACGGCCCGATCCGGCTCGAGGCCGGCCAGCCGATCCTGTTCGGTGCCGACAGCCAGTGGGCGATCCTGCGCGACCCCGAGACCGGCGACCTGAAGTTCGGCCGGTCGGTGGAGAAGGGCGTCGTGATCCACGACCCGCGCTCGACCAGCCCGACCTACGCCTACGCCCTCGCCCGGATCGCGGACACCCACCCCGAGCTCGCGCCGATCGGCGTGTACCGCGCGGTGGAGCGGCCGAGCTTCGACAAGCAGTACCAGAACCGCCTCGCCACCGCCCGCGCGGGCGGCCGAGGTGACCTGCAGGAGCTGCTCACCGGCGACGACTCCTGGTCGGTGCCGGCCAGCCGGGCCTGAGCCCCTCCTCGCGGCCGACCGCGTAACGAGACCTCCCCCGGACGCCCGCCGTCCGTGAAGAAGGAAAGAAAGAGAGTTCCGATGCCCTACGTCGTCACGTCGCCCTGCATCGACGTCAAAGACACCGCATGCCTGGACGAGTGCCCGGTCGACGCCATCTACGAGGGCGACCGGAAGCTCTACATCAACCCGAACGAGTGCACCGAGTGCGGCGCCTGCGCCTCCGCCTGCCCGATCGGCGCGATCATGCTCGACCTGGAGGTGCCCAAGGCCGAGCGCCCCTTCGTGAAGAGCGAGAAGGAGTTCTTCACCAAGGTCCTGCCCGGCCGGGACGAGCCGCTCGGCGATCCCGGTGGCGCCAAGACCGTGGGCAAGATCAAGGCCGACACACCCTTCGTGGCCGAGTACGAGGCCTCCGCCTGACCGGTACGCGGGCCCACGCCCAGGTGACGGGGTAGGGCCGCCCGTGACCCGGGCCGGCGCGGGGAGCAGCCACCACGCTCCTCGAGCCGGCCCGGGTCACGGCCCGGGTCACGGCCGGACCGGGCCGCCGTTCAGATCACGGCCGGACCGGTCACCACCCGGGTCACAGGCCGCCGGGGCTGCCACTGCCGCCGGCTCCGGCACCGAACAGCTCCAGGTACCGCTGCGCGGCCATCGGGTTCAGCGGCGGGTTGATCAGCGAGGAACGCACGTTGTCCGCCTCGGCGGTGCTGAAATACGCCTCGTAGGCGAGGATGTCCCGGTTCCGGTCGAACAGGTCGTGCATCTTCTCGATGAAGAGCGGATTGTCGCCGCCACCGTTCCCGTCCACCCGGACGAGTCCCCACTCCGGCACCGCGAACTGCTTGCCGTGCGCCCGCGCGAACGCGGCCACGGTGCACGCCCCCGACGGGATGTTGCACTGCTGGTCGAAGGTCTCCGCGGAGCGCGACGGCGGGTAGGAGTCGTAGGCGTCACTGCTGACGATGCTCACGAACTCGTCGCCCGGGTAGGCCGCCCACACGTCGTCACCGTTCGGCATCCGGTCACGGTGCGCGCTGACGTTGAAGTCGATCCGCACCGCCGGCGCCGTCGACCGGATCTGGGTAACCGCCCGCTGGAAACAGGTCTTCCAGGTCGCGGTGTCCCGCGGATACCACCAGAACCAGTTCCCGTTGAACTCCCAACCGAGCCGGACGATGGCGTCGGGCCGGCCATTACGCGTCAGGGTCTGGCCGAACGCCGCCCAGTAGGCGTCATAGTGACCCCGGGCGCAGGTCCGCTCGTCACCCGACCGCGGGAACAGCGGCTGGGCGATGGAAAGCTGCCCGTTGTACACCCCCGGCGGGTAGTCCGACATCGGCCAGTTGTCGTAGGCGATCCCGTTCCAGTCGTTACGCTTGGTGAAGACGACCGCGACGTTCGTCAGCCGCCCCGTCCAGGCCTCCCAGGCGCGGATGTCCAGCGGCGGGTTCCCGTTCGCCCCGGAGGGCCACCGCACCCCCGGCCCGGCCGGCCCGGCCGGCCCGGTCGGCGCCGGCTCCGGCTGAGGCTGCGTGGGCTGTGCCCCGGGCGCCTTCGCCGTATCCGGGGCCTGACTCGCCGCCGGGGCATCGGCCGAACGCCGCGAATCCGGGCCGCCGGTGAGCGTCACCAGGCCGATCGCGCCGAGCAGGATGACCATCGCGGCGGCGACGACCCCGAGCACGGTGCGACGTCGTCGGCGCGGCCTACCTCGACGAGCCGTCCCGCCGCGGTGATTCCCGCCGCGGCGGCCGTCCTTCCCCTGGCCTCCGGCCCCTGGCGCCTGGGCAGCTTCGCCCGGGTCCGCGGCTCCGGCTCCGGCTCCGGCTTCGGGCCCGGCCCCGGCTTCGGCTTCGGGCCCGGTTCCGGGCCCTGGCCCGTCCGGGACGGGGTTCTCGCTGGTGCTCCCAACCGGGCCCCCGCCCTTGCTCACGGGGCTACCCAGGCCGGCAGAGGCCCGCTGGCGGAAAGGGCTGTCCGAACGGTTGGGGCTGCCCGTGCTGGTTGAGCTGCCCGAGTTGGTGGGGCTGCTCTGGCTGGTGGCACTGGTCCGAGCCACGGAGCTGACGAGAGTCTTGTCCGGCCGCATCGGCGAGCCCGGCGTGCCGAGGCGCTCGTACGGCAGCGTCCGCGCGATCACGTCCTCGCCCGCACCGCTCCCGACGGGCACGTCCGTCCCGGCAGCGAACGGGAGCGGGCCCGAAGACCCGGACACGTCCACGCCTGAACCTTCACCAGCGCCGCCGGGACCTTCGCCGGTCTTCGGTACCGGGCCGGTGCCCGCTCCGGACGCGTTGCCGGGGACCTCGGCGGCGGTGTCCTCGGCGGTGTCGGTCACCACGTCGCCTGCGCCGGCGGCTCTCCGGCTCGCGCCGGTGGTCGCCTTGCTCCTGCCGCCGGTTCTCCGGGTCGAGTCGGTGTTCCGGCTTGACCCGGTCTTCCGCTCTGGCGTGGCTGTCCGTTCGGACGCGGCGCTCCGCTTTGTCGTCGCTGCCCGGCCTGGCGTGGCTGCCCGGTCCGACCCGCTCGTCCGGTCTGATCCGGTCTTTCGGCCTGATCCGGTCTTCCGGTCTGACCCGGTCTTCCGGCGTGTGTCGGTGGCTTCGCGCTCGCCGACGTTCTGGTGCGCGTCGGCACTGTCCCGACCCGCGCCCGCTGTCGGCGGCGCGTCACCTGCCTCGTGCCGTTGCACGTACGTCCCCCATCGAGCCCCCGCCCCACATTCACCGCCCGCGCCGGGACCTGTCGGACCCCGGGTGGCGTGCTGCCGTGCGGCGCTACCGCCGGTCGGCACCGGTTCATCTTCGCAACCTTGTTACGAAGCAACCCTGGCTGACACTCAACAATCCGTCACCCACGGCCACCACTACCGGGCGCTCACCAACGGTGTGGGTCTGGTGCCGCGGCGCAGGCGAGGCATCACCCCCATCCGCCGGTCCCGGGCACGCACCCCGGACCGGATTACCGTGCGTTCCTGCACCGGTGACCCGGTTTCTCGCCCAGGACGCGGGGAGCCGGTTCCTTGACGTTGGCACCGGCTTCCCACTTCGCCGAACCCGCACGAGGTCGCCCAGAGCATCGCCCCGGACTGCCGGGTGGCCTACACCGACAGTGACTCGATCGTGCTCGCCCGCGCTCGTGCACTGCTCACCGGAACCGGCGAAGGCCGCACCGCCGGACTGGGCGCCTGACCTGCAGAGCCACGATCGCAATGGCGAAAATCTCGAAGATGGCGACGACGAGGAGTTCGTTGAGGCTGAGCCATCCGATATGCAAGCTGAGGGCAAAGACGGACAGCACGCGACAGGCCACGCTCAGCCCGACCGGGAAGATATCGGCGATCTGAGGGTGGTGGCGGTATATGCAAGACGGGCTCCTTCCGAGGTGGTGCACAGTTTCCGGGCCCCGCTGACGATCTCGACAAAGATTGCCCCGTGGTCCCGGTAGGAGACTCGCTGCTACTACGTTAAGTGAAACGTATCAACCATTCCGTGGAGTCCGCTGCCTGTCCGCGGTGCTGCCT
>NZ_CASGGV010000324.1:0-37475 GCF_949319125.1 Frankia sp. Hr75.2
CCTTGTTCTCGGGGAGCAGCGGGATCCGCGGTGGGCCGGCTGATCCGGCGCCGGATCCGCCGGACGCGGCCGTGACGGCACCCTCGCCGCCGCGCCGTGGCACCCGCAGCGCGTGCCCGCTGCGGGACGTGCTCACATTTGCCGGATTCAGTAACGCCATGATGATGGTCCCCCAGTTCCTCAAGCTGCCGGTGCCCGCTCGTTGTCGCGGCCGGCGGCATCCGTGTTGCCCTTGTCCACGCTCGTCGTCGGCGGTCGGCTCCGCCGGGAGGACCCGTCGGTGCCCGTCGCTGCCCGTCGGTGAGGCGATCCCGGTTGACCTGGCACCGTTGCGACCTGCGACTGTTGCTCAACTCCGACTACAAGGCGTGCTTGCGAAGTTGCATTGTGGCATCAGATGGACTGCCTGGTTGGGCTGGGAGGAATCAGACCACGGTGTAAACCAAAGATGGCTTGGCTCAATGGGGCGTCATGGTTACTCAAAGTGCTGAAGTGAGGATGCTCAGACCTTGCCGCCGCCGCGCCGGTGGGAGTCCGGTCAGCGGCCGGATCTGCGTGTTCTCCGGCCGTGGCGGTGCGATCCGGTGTCGGGGTGGTGTCCCGCGGCCCGTGGGCGGGAGTCTCTCGCGATCACGCTCGGTTGCCGGTCGGCAACCAGGGAGACCACAGCGAGTCGCGGCCGTCGCCGGCCGCGGGTGGCCTCGGACATGAGGGTGACCCCGGACATGAGGTTGGCCCGGTGTCGCGGTCGGGGGGACCGCGACACCGGGCCTCGGTGAATATCAGCTGGGGGATGGCGGGCAGGGTGGGCGGGCGTCCGCCCGGCCCGCTCGACGGGGCAGGGGGCTCAGGCGGTGGCCGGCACCTGCTCGTGGCTCTCGATCGTCACGGCCACCGCGTGCACGACCGAGGCGACCCGGATCGCGTCCTGGATGGCCTCGCGCGACACCCCCCGCCCACGCAGCTCGTGCTCATGGGCGGTCAGGCACATGCCGCAGCCGTTCACCGCCGACGCGGCCAGCGACCAGAGCTCGAAGTCGACCTTGTCGACGCCGGGGTTGGCGATGGCGTTCATCCGCAGCCCGGCGCGCATCCTGGAGTACTCCTTGTCCTCCAGCAGGTGCAGCGTCCGGTAGTACACGTTGTTCATCGCCATCAGCGCGGCGGCCGTGCGAGCCGCCTTGGCGGCCTCGGGGCTGAGGTGCTCCAGCGCCTCGGCCTCGAGCTCGGTCAGGGTGGTCGCGCCGCGGCTGGCGATCGCCGACGTCAGAACGGTGCCCCACAGCTGCTGGTTGTTCAGCTGCGACTGGGAGGTCACCGAGCCGAGGTTGAGGCGCAGGTCCTTGGCGTAGTCGGGAAGCAGCTCCCGCAGCCGGGCGACTCCCATTACGCCGCGACCTCCGCCGCCGCACCCAGGGTGGCCTCTCCCTTCTGCCAGTTGCACGGGCACAGCTCGTCGGTCTGCAGCGCGTCGAGTACGCGCAGCACCTCGGCCGGGTTCCGGCCGACGCTGCCGGCGGTGACCATGACGAACTGGATGACGCCGTCCGGGTCGATGACGAAGGTCGCCCGCTGCGCGACACCGTCGTCGCCGAGCACCCCGCAGGCCACGGCGAGCTCGCGCTTGATGTCGGACAGCATTGGGAAGGGGAGCTCACGCAGGTCGGAGTGGTTCTGCCGCCATGCGAGGTGGACGTACTCGTTGTCCGTCGAGACGCCGAGGATCTGCGCGTCGCGGTCGGCGAACTCGGAGTTGAGCCGGCCGAAGGCGGCGATCTCGGTCGGACAGACGAAGGTGAAGTCCTTCGGCCAGAAGAACACGACCCGCCACTGACCGGTGCGGCTGGTGGAGGTCTCCTGGACGAACGCGGTGTCGGGGTCGCTCGACACGACGCCGGTCAGGTCATAGGCGGGGAACACGTCGCCGACGGTCAGCACCTGGATGATCTCCTTTCGGTGTGCCCCGGAGTGGGACACGGGCTCCACTCTCGCGATCGGGGACTCAGAAGAGAAATCGAAAGATTCGGCAAGTCTGATAGCTTCTCTCTATGACTCAACCTCAGCCCACGCTCGCTCAGCTACGAGCCCTCGTGGGTGTCGCGGATCACCGGCACTTCGGTCGGGCCGCGACCTCGCTGCACGTCAGCCAGCCGACGCTGTCGAGCGCCGTCGCCGCGCTGGAGCGCACCCTGGGCATCCAGCTCGTCGAGCGGACGACCCGCAGCGTGCTGCTGACGCCGGTGGGGGAGGAGATCGTCCAGCGGGCGCGCGGGGTGCTCGGGGCCGTCGACGACATCGCCCAGCTCGCGGTGCGCGCGCGGGCGCCGCTGTCGGGCGACATCCGGCTCGGCGTCATCCCCACGGTGGCGCCCTACCTGCTGCCCCAGCTGCTGCCGTCGCTGCGGGCCCGCCGGCCGGAGGCGCGGCTGCGGCTGCGCGAGGCGCAGACGTCCGCGCTGCTGGAGGAGCTGCGCGGCGGCTCGCTGGACCTGGCGCTGCTCGCCCTGCCGACGGACGAGCCCGGGGTGGCCGAGCTGCCGCTCTACGACGAGGACTTCGTGCTCGTGACGCCCGTCGACCACCCGATGGCCGGCAGCGCCGCGCTGCCGGTCTCCTCCCTGTGCGGCCGGGACCTGCTCCTCCTCGAGGACGGCCACTGCTTCCGGGCGCAGGCCCTGGACGTCTGCCGCGAGGCCGGGGCACGCGAGCGCAGCGCGCTGCGCGCGGCGAGCCTGTCCACGATCGTGCAGATGGTCGCCGGCGGCCTGGGGCTGACGCTGATCCCGGCGGCGGCGGTGGGCGTCGAGGTGGGGGAGGGGCGCGGCCTGGCGACGGCGACCTTCCGTGACCCGGCGCCGCGCCGGCGCATCGGCCTCGCCTACCGGACGACCTCGGCCCGGGTGGCGGACTGGACCCTGCTCGCGGCCGAGATCCGCGAGGCGCTGCCCGGCACGGGCCTGGAGGTCACGCCGGTGCCCGCACCCGAGCGGACACCGGCTCCCGTCGGCTGACCCGGCCCGCCCGGGTCGACCGCGGCTGCTCTCCGTGACGCCCGGCACGCGGCCGAGGCCCGCCCGCCGCCGCCCGCGCTCCGCCGGGCCTCCGCCCCGCCATGCCTCGCCCTCCGCGCGGTCCCAATCGGGATGGGAAACGTTGTGATCTCCGTGCCTGAATACCGTTTCCGTGGCCTGGAGCCGTTGCCGCGACGGTAAATCGGCCCGCGTTTGCGCGGGCGGTGGCTATTCGCCGGAATCGTCTCGCGTACCGCGCGTGGCCGGGTCAGCCGGTGCCCGCGCGGGCCGGATCGTCCGGTATCCGAAACCGGCCGGTGGCCCCGCGTCCGGGCGCCCTGGCGATCCGTGGCCGTCCGGTGGCCGATCCGTGGGCTGCTCCGTGGCTGATCCGTCGCGACGCCCGTGGCGATGGAATGTGTGCCGCGGTGACCCCGGCGGAACCGTCGCGCGGGGTTCGGCCGGGTGCGTACCCGGCCGCCCGGAACATGCGCCGCGAGCAGGCAGGACGTGCTGCGCATGGGTGTTTCATCACGGTTTTAACAGGTTCCCTGTGGGTACCACAGCCGTGCCGGCCCAGGGGTGGACGCGTGCTCCGGCCGGCGCGCAGGGCGTTGCCCGCTCCCGGCTCCGGCCGCGTGAGCGGTGGCCGTCCGCGGATTCGGCCTGCATGGAACCGCCATGCGCGGCCGACCGCGCAGGATGAGGTACGGAGCCGACGTGAACATCGAGGACGGCGGCGCGGCCGCGGCGCGGGCGATTTCCGTGCCGGGCGCGGCACCATCGGAGACCGCTCCCGAAGAATTCCGATTCACGGCGACCTGTGACACACTCAGGACATATCGCCGTAACCCCTCGGGCCTAGTGTAGGTATTCATGAGCGACGCGCGGATCGCGGCCGTCGGTGTTGAAGAAGAATTCCACATTCTCGATCTCGCTACCAGGCAGCTGGTACCCCGCGCGGAGGAGATTCTGCGCGGCCTCCCCGACGACCAGTTCTCCCCGGAGCTGCTGCGCTCCGTGGTCGAAACCAACAGCCGGCCCTGTACCGACCTCTCCGACCTCCGGACGGACCTGCTCGACCTGCGCCGCCGCCTCGCCGCGGTCGCCGAGCCGCTGGGCCTCGGCCCCGCCGCGGCGGGAACGGTGCCGATCGTCGACATGTCCGTCCTCGACGTCTCGCGGGACGCGCGCTACATCCAGATGACCGAGGAGTACCAGCTCCTCGCGCGCGAGCAGCTCATCTGCGGCGCCCAGGTCCACGTCGACGTCGCCGACCGCGACCTGGCGATGGCCGTCACCGCCTGGGTGGCGCCCTGGCTGCCGATGCTGCTGGCGCTGTCGGCGAGCTCGCCGTTCTGGCGCGGCGCCGACAGCGGCTACGCGAGCATGCGGACGATGGTCTGGCAGCGCTGGCCGACCGCCGGCGTGGCCGGGCCGTTCCGCACCGCCGCCGAGTACGACCAGCTCGTGGCGGACCTGGTGAAGTCCGGTGTCATCAGCGACCCGGGCATGGTCTACTTCGACGTCCGGCCGTCCGCGCACCTGCCCACCGTCGAGCTGCGGATCTGCGACGCCTGCCCGGACGTCGACAACGTCATCCTGATCGCCGGCCTGTTCCGGGCGCTGGTGTGCCGGGCGATCGAGGCGGTCGAGGCGGGCGCACCGGCTCCGCCGCCGCGCGCCGAGCTGCTGCGCGCGGCGACCTGGCGCGCGGCCCGCTCCGGCATCGAGGGCGACCTCGTGGACCTGTCGGGCACCGGCAGCATGCCGGCAGAGGAGCTGCTGCGCCGGCTGCTCACCGAGGTCCGTCCCGACCTGGAGAAGGTCGGGGACTGGGACCTGGTGCGTGACCTGGCCGAGGCGGCGGTGGGGCGGGGCAGCGCCGCGTCCCGCCAGCGCCGGGCTTTCGCCCGCCGCGGCCTGCTGACCGACGTCGCGGACCTCGTGCTGGCCGAGACTCGCGACTCGCCGGCGTCGGCGGTCCACCCGCCGGGCACCGTCCCGTCGGCGGGAGCGGGGGCAGCGCTGCCGCCGCTGCTGGACCGCTACCAGCCGTCCGGGTTCGACGAGGTCATCGCCGAGGGCGGTGGCGTCCGGCCGCACTACCGCGGCGTGGTGCGCACCCTGGACCGCCTCGGCCCGGCGGTGCTCGCCGAGCGCGGCGAGGCCATGCAGGCCGAGCAGATCGAACGCGGCGTGGTCTTCCGGGTGAACGGCGAGTCCGAGCGGCGCCCGTTCCCGTTCGACCTGGTTCCGCGGGTCGTCACCGCGGGCGACTGGGAACGCCTGCAGGCCGGGCTCACCCAGCGCGTGCGGGCACTGGAGGCGTTCCTGCGCGACACCTACTCCGAGCGCGCCGCGGTCGCCGACGGGGTGATCCCGGCCTGGCTGGTGAACGACTCGCCGGGGCTGCGCCACTCCGGTCGGGTCCTCTCCGGCGACGGGTCGCCGCGCTCCGGCGGCGTGCGGGTGACGGTGGCGGGCATCGACCTCGTCCGCGGCGCCGACGGCAAGTGGCTCGTGCTGGAGGACAACCTGCGGGTGCCGTCCGGGATCGCCTACGCGATCGAGGGCCGGCGGCTGACCCGGTCGGCGCTGCCTGAGCTCAACCCGCCCGGCGCCATCCTGGGGGTGGACGCGGTGCCGGCGCTGCTGCACGAGGCGCTGGTCGCAGCCGCCCCGCCGGCGGTGCGCGGCGAGCCCGCCGTCGCCGTCCTCACCGTCGGCGAGGAGGACTCCGCCTACTACGAGCACACCTTCCTCGCCGAGGAGATGGGGGTGCCGCTGCTGACCCCGGCCGACATCCTGGTCGACGACGACGTGCTCTACGCCGTCGACGGCGGGCGGCGGCGCCGGATCGACGTCCTCTACCGGCGGGTGGACGAGGACGAGCTGACGGGGCTGCCGGGCGCTGACGGGCTGCCACTGGGCCCCGGGCTGCTGCGCGCGGTGCGGGCCGGCACGCTCGCGCTGGCGAACGCGCTGGGCAACGGGGTCGCCGACGACAAGGTCGTCTACGCCTACGTCTCCCGGATGATCACCTACTACCTGGGTGAGCAGCCGCTGCTCGACGACGTCCCGACCTATGTGTGCGGTGACCAGGAGCAGTGCGCGCACGTCCTGGAGCACCTCGAACAGCTCGTCGTGAAGCCGGTGGACGGCTACGGGGGCTCCGGGGTGGTGATCGGCCCGCAGGCCGAGCCGTTCGAGCTGACCGAGGTCCGCGAGCGGATCCTGGCCGACCCGCGGGGCTGGATCGGCCAGGAGATGGTCGCCCTGTCGACCCATCCCACCTGGGTCGACGGTGAGCTCCAGCCGTGCGCGGTCGATCTGCGGGCCTTCGTCTACGCCGGCCGCGAGACGGCGGTGGTCGCACCGGCCGCCCTGAGCCGGGTCGCGCCGCCGGGCAGCCTGATCGTCAACTCGTCCCGGGGCGGCGGGTCGAAGGACACCTGGCTGCTGCGTCCCTGAGCGTGCCCGACGGCCGGCGGTCCCCTGGGCCGCCGGCTGTCGGCGTTCTGGCGGCACCCGCCGTGCGGCCGCGCGTCGGCGTGCGAGCGGGCGGCGGCGGGCCGCCGGGCACGTGGGTGTAGCCGGTTGTGGCGGTTGGTGGCGGATTGGCAGGTTCCGCGACCGGCGCTGTCGCGCACCGCAACATCCTTGTCATTGTGGTGAAACCTTGGCCGTCGAATGTGGTCCTCGGCATGGCACCGCGCCACCCGTCGTCATCGCGGGGCATCCGCCCCGTCGGTCCCGGCGGGTCCCCGGAACCGGGTGGGCGGACGTCGTCGAGGAGGGGAAGAACGGCCGTCTGACCAACCGATCGACGGGAGCTGGACCATGTGCGGGCTGAGCGGGGAGCTGAGGTTCGACGGCCGTGAGGCGGACGTCGCCGCGGTGGGGCGGATGACCGCCGCAATGGAGGCGCGGGGCCCGGACGGGGTCGGGCTGTGGGCCACCGGCCCGGTGGCGTTCGGCCACCGTCGGCTGAAGATCATTGATCTGTCGGAGCGGGGCGCCCAGCCCATGGTCGACACCGCGCTCGGCCTCACCGCGGTGTTCAACGGTTGCATCTACAACTACCAGGAGCTGCGCGACCGGCTCGTCGACGCCGGCTACCGCTTCTTCTCCACCTCCGACACCGAGGTGATCCTCAAGGCGTACCACCACTGGGGCCCCCGGTGCGTCGACCACTTCGCCGGCATGTTCGCCTTCGCCGTGTACGAGCGCGACACCGGCCGGCTCGTCCTCGTCCGCGACCGGCTCGGGATCAAGCCGCTCTACGTGACGCGCGACCCGCACCGCCTGCGGTTCGCCTCGACCCTGCCGGCCCTGCTCGCCGGCGGCGGGGTGTCCTCCGACATCGACCTGGTCGCCTTCCACCACTATCTGTCGTTCCACTCGGTGGTCCCGCCGCCGCACACGATCCTGGCCGGCGTGCGCAAGCTGCCGCAGGCCACCATCCGGACCGTCGAGGCGGACGGCACGACCCGCGACGAGGTCTACTGGCGGCCCGACTCCACCCGTCAGGAGGAGCACGCCTCCTGGACGGCGGACGACTGGCGGGACGCGGTCGGCGAGCGGCTGCGCACCGCCGTGCGCCGGCGCATGGTCGCCGACGTCCCGGTCGGGGTGCTGCTCTCCGGCGGCCTGGACTCCAGCCTCATCGTCGCGCTGCTCGCCGAGGCCGGCCAGCGTGACCTCGCCACGTTCAGCGTCGGTTTCGAGGCCGCCGGCGGCGAGTCCGGCGACGAGTTCCACTACTCGGACATCATCGCCCGCCGCTTCGGCACCGACCACCACCAGATCCGCGTCCCCGGCGACCGGCTGCTGCCGGCGATCGACGCGGCCGTCGCCGCGATGAGCGAGCCGATGGTCAGCCACGACTGCGTCGCGTTCTACCTGCTCTCGCAGGAGGTGGCCCGGCACGTCAAGGTCGTGCAGTCCGGCCAGGGCGCGGACGAGGTCTTCGCCGGCTACTCCTGGTACCCGCCGCTGGCGACCGTCCCGCGCGGCGACGCCGTCGACGCCTACCTGCGGGTGTTCGCCGACCGGCCGCACGCCGAGCTGCCGGCGATGGTCGAGTCGCACCACCTCATCGAGGGTGACGCCAGTCGGCACTTCGTCGCCGAGCGGTTCGCCGAGCCCGGCGCCGAGACCTCGGTCGACGCCGCGCTGCGCATCGACTCCACGGTGATGCTGGTCGACGACCCGGTGAAGCGGGTCGACAACATGACGATGGCGGCCGGCCTGGAGGCCCGCACGCCCTTCCTCGACCACGAACTCGTCGAGCTCGCCGCCGCGTGCCCGCCCGAGCTGAAGCTCGCCTCCGGCGGCAAGGGCGTGCTCAAGGACCTCAGCCGGCCGCTGATGCCGGTGGACGTCATCGACCGGCCGAAGGGGTACTTCCCGGTGCCGGCGATCCGCCACCTCGACGGCCCGTTCCTCGCCCGGGTCGCCGACGCGCTGACCGACCCGGTCGCCCGGAGCCGCGGGCTGTTCCGCAAGGACTGGGTCGACGAGATGCTCGCCGACCCGAACTCGAACCGTACGACGCTCGGGGCGAACGCGCTCTGGCAGGCCGCCCTGCTCGAGATGTGGCTGCAGACACAGGGGGTGTGAATGATCCGTCCGGTCGAGTCGGCGCTCACCGGCATCCCGTCCCGGACCGCCGCGGCGCGGTCTGAGACCACCGCGGCACCGGCTGGCGCCCTGCCGGCCGGTGCCGTCCCGGTCCAACCGGTGGACTCGCCGGTCCCGGGAGCGGCCGAGCCGCCGCTCCCGGCACCGCGGGACCTGGTGGACGAGTGGGCCGCGCCGCCGAGCGTGCGCGGGCCCTCACCCGGCCCGGACGGCTCGATCGTCTTCGTCGGGGACGCCACCGGACGCCCGGCCCTGTGGGTCCGCGCGGCCGACGGGACGGAGCGGGTCCTCGACACCGGCCCGGCGCACGTCCGGTCGGCGCTGTGGTCCCCGGACGGCGCCTGGATCGCGATCACCGTGGCCCCGGGCGGCGGGGAGCACACCGAGGTCCACCTTGTCCGCCCGGACGGCACGGCGGCGCACCGGCTGGCCGGTGGCGTCCGGCCCGGCACGGCGGGAGCCGTGGAGGCGTGCGCGGCCACGGTCTCCCGGTGGGCGGCGGGCGGCCGGCTGCTCGTGGTCACCGAGTCGGCCCGCTCCGGGCTGACCCACGCGGTCGCCGTCGACCCGGCCGGCCACCGCCGCCACCTCGCGGTGGGGCTGGCCCTGCAGGTCTGCGCCGTCCACGAGACCGCCGACCGGTGGCTGCTGCTCCTGCGGGAGGGCCCGCGGGGCGCCCGGCGTGTGCTGGTGGCCCGGGTGGACGCGCCCGACCCGCTGGCACCGGCCGCCGCCCCGCTCGAGGCGTTCCCGCTCAACGACGAGATGGCCGGCGGAGCGGCCGGCAGCGGGGGGACCGCCGGAGGGGTCGCGACCGAGGCGTTCGAGGTCGCGGGCGGCACCGCCACGGCCGTCTCAGGCACCTTCGCCGCGGACGCCTCGCGTGCCCTGCTCGCCTGCGACCTGGGCCGCGAGCGGCCGGGCCTGCTCGAGGTGCCCCTGGACCCGCACGGCCGGCCGGGGCCGACCCGACTGCTGGCCGGCCGGGACGACGCGGACCTGGAGCGCTTCCTCCTCCTCGCCCCGGCCACGGCCGTGCTCGGCTGGAACGTCGGCGGGCGCACCGAGCTCGCCGTCCACAGCCTGGACGACGGGACGTCGCGGGCCCTGCCGCCGCTGCCGCGCGAGGTGGTCACCGGCCTGCTCCCCGGGCCCGGCGGGGCGAGCCTGCTCCTGGCGCTGGACGGCTCCACCGCCCCCGGCGAGGTGTGGACCTGCGACCTGACCGGCACCGCGGCGGGCATTCCGCCCGGCACCGCGTCGGACGCCCCGGACGGCACCTCGGCGGGCACCTCGGACAGCGGCGTGCCGGCCTACCGCTGCCTGGTCTCGCACACGCCGACGGCGTACCCCACCGTCGAGATCACGGCCGTGGCCGCGAGCGGGACGCACACTGCGGGCCCGGGTCCGGGCCCGGACCCGGCGGGGGCGCCCGAGGTGCCCGGCGGGACGGAGGACGTGGGCTACCGGTTCGTCCGCCCGATCGCGCGCCGGTTCCTCGCGCACGACGGCCTGGAGCTCACCGGCTGGTGGTACCGCCCGCGGGTGGCCCCGGGGCCGGTGCCCACCCTGCTCTACTTCCACGGCGGCCCGGAGGCGCAGGAGCGCCCCGTCCTCAACCCGCTCTTCCACGCGCTGCTCGCCCGCGGCATCGCCGTGTTCGCGCCGAACGTGCGCGGCTCCACCGGGTTCGGTCGCTCGTTCGAGGAGGCCGACCACCTGGCCGGCCGCTTCGCCGGCATCGCCGACGTCGCGAGTGCCGTGACGCACCTGGTCACCGAGGGTCTGGCCGCGCCGGGCCACATCGGCGTGGCCGGCCGGTCCTACGGCGGGTACCTGACACTGGCCGCGCTGGTCTGCCACCCCGAGCTGTTCGCCGTCGGTGTCGACGTGTGCGGGATGGCCGATCTGGAGACCTTCTACCGACACACCGAACCGTGGATCGCCGCGCCGGCGGTCACCAAGTACGGCGACCCGGCGACCGACCGTGACCTGCTACGGGCGCTGTCGCCGCTGCACCGGATGGATGCGCTCGCGGCCCCGCTGCTGGTCGTGCACGGGGCCAACGACACCAACGTCCCCGTGTGTGAGGCCGAGCAGACCGTCGCCGCGGCCCGGGCCCGCGGGATCCCGTGCGAGTACCTGCTCTTCGAGGGCGAGGGTCACGAGGTCGCCGAGCGCGCGAACCGGCTGGTGTTCGTCCGCGCCGTGGTGGAGTTCGTCGCGGCCCGCCTGACCGGCGCGCAGACGCCGGCGGACACCCTCGGCGAGGCCGTCCGACCGATCGAGGCCGTCTGACCGAATCGAGGTCGTCTGACCGATCGCGCCCGCGGCGGTCGGCAGCGGTTGGCGCCGGTCAGCGGCGGACGGACGGGCCGGTGGGCTGGTCCGCTCGTGCGCGTTCCAGCAGGAGCAGCTCGCCGGCCTCCTCGTCGTGCGCCCGGCCGATCACCGACAGGCCCAGCCGGCGCGCGACGCTGACCGACGCGTCGTGCGCCGGCGGGACGACGGCGAGCACCCGCCGGACCCGTGGGTCCTCGAACGCCCAGTCGAGCAGCAGCCGCCCGCCCTCGACCGCGTACCCGCGCCCGGCGAACTCGGGGTAGGTGGCGTAGCCGAGCTCTACGGTGCCGTCCGCGTCGGGCGGGCCGGACAGCGCCGGCGACCCGACCGCGGCCCCGGTGGCACGGTCGACGGCGAGCCAGGCCCACCAGCCCAGCTCGGCCGGGCTGGCCGCCAGGCGGTCGCGCGTCCGGGTGAGTGCGCCCTCCTCCAGCGGGGGAGCCGCCAGCGGGTCGGGGAAGACCGCCCCGGTGGCCCGCTGCGCGCCCGCGCGGTCGCCGCCGAGCAGCGCTCCCAGCGCCTCGACGGTCAGCGGCCGCAGGCACAGCCGCGGCCCGTTCAGCACCGGGCCGCCCCCGCCGACCGGCGCCGGGCCGCCTGCGCCGGGACGGGGTGAGCCGGGACAGTGTGGGTCGGCCGTCGACAACGCTGCTCCTGAAGGCATCCTGGGGTCTCTCTGTGTACGCCCGTCCGGTGTGGGCGGGCCCGCGTGACCGGCGCCGATCTCCCGGTCGCGCTGGGGACCCTAGCCGGGGGGTCCGACAGTTCGCGAGGCGTTTTCGGCCCGGGCGGCGTGTCCGAGCCACCGGACGAGTGCCGCGTCTCGGGCGCCGCACCCGGCGGGATGTACGCCGTCCACACAGCGCCGTCCACACATCACGCCATCGAGCTGTAACAATGCGTAATGTGAAGATAGAGGAGCTGGAGGCCGAACGCACCTGGCTGGCTTTCGATCCCATGCGGCAGCTGCGTCCTCATCTGACCTCGACCGGGTTCGTCAAGCTGGTGAACGAGGTGCAGCGTCCGCAGGGGTACCGCCTGGTGGGGTCGTGGGACGGCGAGACCGGGAGGGTCGTGGCGGCCGTCGGCTTCCGGGAGAGCAGCTCGCTCGCCTACGGCCGGCACCTGCTGGTGGACGACCTGACGACGATGCCCGGCATGCGCGGGCGCGGGCACGCCACCCGGCTGCTCGCCTGGGTCGAACGGGAGGCGAAGCGCCTGGGCTGCGCCCAGATCCACCTGGACGCCGGTACGCACCGCCACGAGGCCCACCGCCTCTATCTGCGCAACGGCTACATCATCCCGTCGTTCCACTTCGCCCGCCGCCTCTGAACCCTCCCCGCCGGCTCTGAGCTTCTCCGTCGGCTCCGGCCCCTCCGCCGTCGTGTGTCGCCCGTCCTGTCCCGGTGCCCCGCCGTCCTCTCCCGCCATGGCGCATGATCATCGCGACCGGGGGGTGAAACCTGCTGTTAGCTGCACAAGCTCACCACCCGGCACGCGAGAACCACGACGTGCGAGAGGCGAGGCGGCATGACCAGGCGCTACCAGGCGCTACCAGGCGCTCACATGCAACGGTGCGGTTAGCCCCCGGACGAACTGACGGGCCAGCTCCGTCGCCGGGGCCGGCACCGGCGATCTACCGTCGGCACAGACGGTCCTGACCCGCCCGTCGGGCCCGGGCCCGACGGGCGGACGCGGCAGCGGACGGAGCAAAGGTGAGCGAGGTGCAGGTCGGCGCGTCGGCGGCACCAACGCCGGATGGGCCGGCGGGACGGTCGGACCAACCGGCCGCCTCGCCGCCCGTGGCGATGGTGCCCGGAACAGCGGTGCCCGGAACAGTGGCGCCCGGAACAGCGGCGCCCGGAACAGTGGCGCGTGGGGTGCGTCGGGCGCTCGTGGACGCCGCGCGGGCGACCTACGGGCCGGCCGGCTGGACCGCCACCATCTTCGTGGCCCAGTCGGCGGTGGTCGCCACCGTGGCCTTCGTCGTGGTCCTCGTCGCGATCGCCGCCGGCATCCCGATGATGTTCGTGGCGCTTCTCGGCCTCCCGCTGGTGTGGTTCGCCCTGTTCAGCGCGCGGATGGCGGCGGTCGTGGACGCCTGGCGGTTCCGGGTGGTGCTCCGCCAGCGGCTGTGGCTTCGTCCCCCGCCGGGCTCGGTGCCCCCCGGGACGCCCCCCGCCGACACCCCGAGCTGGTTCCGCCGCGGTTGGCTCCGGCTGCGCGGCCCGGGGAACTGGCTGGAGGTTCTCTACGCCCTGGTCATCCTGCCGCTGTTCGGCTGGCTGGGCGCCTGGGTGGTCTTCTGCGCGTGGGGCGGCGGGCTGTCGTTCCTGATGTTCCCGCTGTACGGGCACGCGCTCGCCGACGGCGGCCGGGTCTTCGGGATGAACCTGGGCTACGGCGGCTCGCTGGCGTTCCACGTGGGCGTCGGGCTGGTCGTCCTGCTCGCCGCGCCGTGGATCGCCCGCGGGGTGGTCGCCGCGCACCTCGCGCTGGCGCGGCTGGTGCTCTCCCCACCGGGCGATCCCGAGCTGCTGGCCCGGGTGGACGACCTGGAGTCCAGCCGGGCCGGGATGGTCGCCGCGGCCGCCGCCGAGCGGCGCCGCATCGAGCGGGACCTGCACGACGGCGCCCAGCAGCGCCTCGTCGCCGTCGCGATGACCCTGGGCCGCGCCCAGGCGCGCTTCGCCGACGACCCGGACGGCGCCCACGGGCTCATCGCCGAAGCCCACGCGGAGACCAAGCGGGCGCTGGTCGAGCTGCGGGACCTGGCCCGCGGGATCCATCCGTCCGTGCTCACGGACCGCGGGCTGGACGCCGCGCTGTCGGGCCTCGCCGCCCGCTCCCCGGTACCCGTCACCCTCGACATAGAGGCCACACCGCGGCCGGACATCTCGACCGAGTCGGTGGCCTACTTCTTCGTCGCGGAGGCGCTGACCAACATCGCCCGCCACGCGCAGGCCCGGCACGTCCGCATCGCCGTGCGCCGGGCCGGGAACCGGCTGACGGTCGAGGTGTCCGACGACGGGCGGGGCGGGGCCAGGGAGGGCGCCGGCTCCGGGATCGCCGGCCTGCGTGACCGCGCCCGCGCCGTCGACGGCGCGTTCGAACTCGTCAGCCCGCCCGGTGGCGGGACGACCCTGCGGATGGAGCTGCCATGCGGGGACGCGACATGACCGGGGCCGGCCGGCCCGGGGCGGTGACCCGGTGAACATCATGATCGCGGAGGACTCCGTGCTGCTGCGGGAGGGGCTGACCAGGCTCCTCGAGGAGGACGGCTGCACCGTCACCGCCGCGGTCGGGGACGGCGAGAGCCTGCTGCGGGCGGTCGCCCGGATCCAGCCGCAGGTGTGCGTCGTCGACGTCCGCCTGCCGCCGACCTTCACCGACGAGGGCATCCGCGCCGCGCTCGTCCTGCGCCGGCAGTGGCCGGACATCGCGGTGCTCGTGCTGTCCCAGTACGTCGAGGAGCGCTACGCCGTCGACCTGATCGCCGGGCAGGCACGGGGAGTCGGCTACCTGCTCAAGGACCGGGTTTCCGACGTCGCCGACTTCCGCGAGGCGCTGCACCGGATCGCCGCCGGCGGCACCGTGCTCGACCCGGAGGTCGTCACCCAGCTGTTGCTCCGCTCGCGCCGGCGGGACCCGCTCGCCAGCCTGACCAGACGGGAGTCCGAGGTGCTGGCGCTTATGGCGCAGGGCCGGTCGAACACCGCGATCGCGGCCGCGCTCATGGTCACCGAACGGGCGGTCGAGAAGCACGTGACCGGCATCTTCACCAAGTTCGATCTGGCCCCGGCCGAGGACGACCACCGTCGCGTGCTCGCCGTCCTGCGCTTCCTGGACTCCGCCGCCGCCGCCGGCGGAGTCGGCGGCGCCGGCGCCCGCGGCGAGCGGCCGGCCCGTCCGGCGGGCGCGCGGGCGAGCACGGGGCGCGGCGATGTCTGAGCCGGGCCGGCGGGCCGCGCTCGCCGTCGGCGCGCTGCTCGCCGTCGTGGGCACCGCGGTCTGCGGCGTGCAGACCGTCGACGAGACGTCCGGCGAGGTGCGGCGGGTGGAGCACCGGGTGTTCTCCGGTGACGTCCAGATGGTCCGGGTCCACACCAACTCCGGCCGCATCCAGATCGCGGGCGCTGCCGGGCGCGTCGTCGACGTCGAGGGCAGTCTCGCCGGGACGGTCTCCGTCCCGGCGATGTCGGCCGAGGTCCGTGACGGCGTCCTCACCCTCGACGCCGACTGCGGCGGGGGGTTCTGGGACTGCGAGGCGTCGTTCGCGGTCCGCGTGCCGGCGGGCATCCGGGTGGTCGCCGAAACGGGCTCCGGCGAGGTCGAGGCGACCAACCTGCTCTCCGCGGCGACACTGCGCAGCGGATCCGGGACTGTCCGGGTGGACGGTGCCCGTGCCCAGCTGACGATGTCGACGGCCTCGGGGAACCTGCGCGCGGTCGGCGTCACCGCCACCGAGGTCGACGCGTCCACGGCGTCGGGGAACGTGCGCATCGAGCTGGCCACCGCCCCCGAGGACGTCTCCGCGCACTCGGCGTCGGGCAACGTGCGGATCACCGTGCCGGACGACGGTGAGGTGTACGCGACCGAGGTCCACACCGGGTCGGGCAACACCCTGGTCGGTGTGCGAACGGACCCGTTGGCGACGCGCCGCCTGCGCGCGTCCACCAGCTCGGGGAACGCGGAGATCGACTACGCCGACCCGACCTGACCGGCCGGATCGGCGTAGCGGCCGGCCCGCCTACCGGTAGTCCTACTGGTAGGACTACCGGTAGGCGATGTCGGACGGCGTGTAGCGGCAGTACGTCCCGTCCGCCCCGCTGCCCGTCTTCGTCGGCTCGGAGCCGCTGCTGTTGCCGGTGTAGCGGTCGCAGATACTGATCTTCCGGCTGCTGTCGCCGACGATGGTGACGCCGGACAGCTGGGCGGAGTCCCCGTAGTTCGTGTTGACGCCGACCAGCGTCTTGCCCGGCGCCGTCACGGTGACGTTGCGGACGACGACGTGCCGGGCGTACTGCTTCGAGCAGTTCCCGCACGACCGGTACAGCTTGCCGAAGTCCTGCACCTGGAAGTTCTGGATGACCATCGTGCCGGGCCCGTTGTGCTGGAACACCTTGTCCGAGGCGCCGCGGGCCCCGCCGCCGTCGATGGTCATGGTCTGTGCCGCGGACGTGCCCTTGAACGTCGCCGCGTCCTCGCCGACGTCCTCCCACCACACGTTGCGCAGGGTGCAGGTGCCCTTGCAGTGGATGCCGTCCGCGGCCGGCGACCCGATGATCACGTTCTGGACCGTTCCGCCGTCGGCCACCTCGAAGATCGGGTCCTGGCCCTCCTCCTGGCCGCCGTCGCTGACGCCGGAGTAACGCTTGAGGTCGCCGTCGAACGTGCCCGTCACCGAGATGGTGCTGCTGACGTCCACGTCCGCGGTGGCGCGCGGCCAGCTCGGCAGCGGCCCCTGTGACGCGGGCGCGCCCGGGCTCGCGGAGGTCGTCGGCCCTGCGGTCGGTGCGGTGGTCGGGCTTGCGGGGGCCGACGGTCCGGCGCTCGGCGTCGCGGTGACCGGCGGCGCCGACGGCGACGGGCTACCCGGCCCGGCTGTCGGTGTCTGCGTGACCGGAGCGGTCGGGCCCGCGGTCGGCGAGGACGTCGGTGCCGGAGCGCCCCCGCCACCCACCGGGGTGCCGTCGAACGGCTGGCACCCGGCGAACAGCGTGCCGGCCCCCAGGGCCAGCGTCGCCATCAGGACGGGGACGCCCCACCCGGCCCGCGGACGCGCTCTGCGTGCCGGGCCGGCCGGTGCCGCCTCCCCGCTCGAGGTCGATTCCCCCCGGTACGTGTGTCTGGTGCTTGTTCGGCGTGCCACCAATGTCGTCCTTTCAGCGGCGGCCACCAGCCGACCCGTCTTCGCCCCTCCTCGGTGGATGCCGCTCTTCCGACGCTTCCACCCGAACTGTCGCTGTGGGGGGGTCGGAAGGTTGCTCTCGGCGTCGCCACTTTCCGCACAACACAGAATGCTCGCGGTCACCCGGCGGGTTGAAGGAGCCTCGGGTCGTCGATCGACGATGAACTCGATGAGTTCTCGCGCCGGAACGGGTCTGCACAGTGAACCGCTCGTCGCGTGGAGTCCTGAGCAGGCATGACCCAGATATGCCAGAAACCCGCCACGAGATGATCTTGAGTGTCTGACGGGTCGCTCACGGCGCCGAGGCCGCGGTGGTCTGGTCATCTCCTGCTCCCGCAGATGGAGGACCATGGACAGCATGGAGTCGTCGGTGACGCCCACGCCGCCGATGGTCTTGCCGCGCTTGCGGGCGCTCTCGTGGCCTTCGAGGGTTCGGTCGCGGATGTACTCGCGTTCCAACCGGCTGTTCCACTGCGGTCGCGGTGTACGACCTCGGCGTCCGGACGCAACGTCAGCGTCCATCCGCATCATGACATTCTGGTCGCGGCACGTCGCCGAGATCCTCGTCCTGGTTCCGCGCTGTTCGACCAACATCTTCAGTGGTCTTCGGGCTGGGCGTGGGGCTGACCGTCGAGAAGGACAGCTATTTGACCTCAAGGTCAAAATACTGTTAGGTAGCGCCATGGGTAGGCCGAAGCAGTTCGATCCGGACGTGGCGGTGGACCGCGCGATGGGCGTGTTCTGGCGCAAGGGGTACGCAGCGACGACGCCTCAGGACCTCGTGGACGAGATCGGCATCGGCAAGGGCAGCCTGTATAACACCTTCGGCAGTAAGCATGCATTGTTCGAACGGGCGCTGGCGCGCTACCAGGACTCGCAGGCCGAGTGGCTGGAGGCACTCCTCGACCATCCCGGTTCGACGAAGGACCGGCTGCGGGGCGCGCTGGAGGCACTGGTCGAGCTCGACTTGGGCGATCCGGATCGGCGCGGCTGCATGGCGGTCAACACCGCCGCCGAGTCGGCTCCCTCGGACGCCAAGACGGCTGACACTGTGCGCAAGATGTTCGCGCGTACGGAGAGTGCGTTCCGGGCGACCGTCGAGGAAGGCCAGCGGGCCGGCGAGATCGACGGCGGCCGTGACGCGGCGGCGGTGGCCGCCTGGCTGCTCGCGACGGTGATCGGCATGCGAGTACTGGCGAAGACCGCCGAGAATCCCACGCAGTTGAGGCGGGTCGTGGACGCGGCGATGGGGTCGCTCTAATCAGTGTTATCGCCCGGCGCCCCTTTTTTTGTGGACGTGTTTTGTACCTATAGTTCAAAAATCTGCAAGGAGTCTGACATGGAGCTCAATCTCGTCGGCAAGACAGCGGTCGTCACCGGGGCCAGCCGAGGTGTCGGCCTCGCGATCACATGGCAGCTCATCGCAGAGGGGGTCCGCGTAGTCGGTGCGGCCCGCACGATCACGGCCGAACTGAAGGATGCCGGCGCCCACCCGGTCGCGGTCGACCTCAGTACGCCGGAAGGCGCCGAGGAGTTGGAGGCGCAAGCGCTTGCCGAACTCGGCGGCGTGGACATCCTGGTCAACAACCTCGGCGGCGGAGACGCGTTCACCCTGAACGGGTTCCTCGCGACCGACGACGCCCTATGGGCGCAAAGCTTCGAGGTCAATCTGTTCGGCACGGTCCGGGTCACCCGACGACTGCTGCCGAGCATCCTGGAACGCCGCGGCTCGGTAGTGAACATCTCGTCGATGAGCGCGCGCCTGCCCGGCACGGGCCCGATCGAGTACGGCGTCGCAAAGGCGGGCCTCAACGCTTTCGGCAAAGCGCTGTCCGAGGAATTCGGACCCCAGGGCGTACGCGTGAACACCGTCTCCCCCGGCCCGACGCGTACCGGCATGTGGGAGGACGCTGACGGCTTCGGCGCCCGCCTCGCCGAGGCGAACGGCGTCGGGCACCGCGAGTTCGTGTCCGGGGTGCCCATGGCGATGGGCATGACCACCGGCCGCATGGTCGAACCCGACGAGGTCGCGGCCGTCGTCGCCTTCCTCGCCTCGGACCGCGCGGCAAGCATGACCGGCGCCGACTACCTCATTGAGGGCGGTGGCATCAAGACGGTGTGAGGCGCACGACGGGGGGACACTGGCATACGTTCGGGACCCGGCCTGCAGGTCTTGGGCGAATGCCGGTGGCCGCCTACGCGTCCTCCGTTTCCTGGTCGCCAGCCGGGTCGTGGAACGGCCGCAGCCCGCCGGCGGTGTCGGCGCTGGCCCAGCGTCCGCACTGCTCAGCGGGCATAGAGTGATTCTTCGGTTAGGGACTGGTCGGTGGCATCCACCGGAGTGCGTGGGCCTCACCGAAGCGGCGGATGTGCGCGGTCAGGTACGGCGAGATGTGGGCGAGATCTTCGGGGGCGATGACGTGGCCCTCCTCCTGGAGCTGGCGCACGATCTCGGCGATGTCCAGGGCATTGTGGAAGATGGCCGCGTTGGCGGCCAGGGCGTTGAACTTCGCGGTCTTCTCGTGCTCACCGACAACGACCCCGGCCAGGTGGCCGGGAGCCGTGACCGTGCCAGACTGCGGGCGTGAGCATCGCGGCGGTGAGTCGGTGGACGGGCGCGGCGGGCCTGGCGGGAGCCGGGGTCCTCCACGCGGCCTGGGGCACCGGGTCGAGCTGGCCACTGGCCGACCGGGCGGCGCTCGCCGACGCCGTCGTCGGCCGGCCGGCCGTGCCCGGCGCCGGTCAGTGTTTCGCCGTCGCGGGTGCGCTGGTCGCGGCGGCCGCCGTCGTCGCGCACCCGCCCCGCCGCATACCGCGCCTGGACGCCCCGCACCGCGCCGGCGTGACCGGCGTCGCCGTGGTGCTCGCGAGCCGTGGGCTGCTGGGAGCGGCCGGCCGGACCGACCTGGTCTCCCGGGACTCCGTCTCCGACCGGTTCCGCAGGCTGGACCGACGCTTCTACTCGCCGCTGTGCCTGGGCCTGGCGGGCCTGTCCGCCGCCGGCGTCCTGCTCGACCGCGCGGACGCCGCCCAGGACGCGGCGCCGGCCGGCTAGGAGCTCGTCCGCGTTGCTGGTCGGAACAAGGCTCCCGGGTAGCTGCGACGGGGCCCCGTCGGTTACCGCAGCATCGAGCTCCCGAAGGCGCGCACGGCGTTCACGGCCCCGGCGAGGGCGACGGGATCGACGGTCAGGCCGGCGATGATGCCGTCCACCTCGCGTATCCCGGCGCGGTCCAGCAACTGCTTCTCGTTGGTGACCCATTCGCCGCGCGCGGCGAGGATCGCGTGCGCGTACTCCGACGCGGCGACCGCGAGCAGACCCGCACACTGGGCCGAGCGCCCATACGGTACGTGGTTGCGCTCGGCATACCCGAGGGTCAGCGCCGCCCGGCCGGACCAGACCGGCGGTGCCGAGCGGCGCAGCGCCTCGGGATAGGCCGGCCTGGGCAGCGATCCGAACAGCACCCGGTTGACCGCGAGTTCGCCGACCACGAGACAGCTGGGGATGCCGGCCAGATGGAACATCAGCGGCTCGATGCGGAACTCACCGCATTCGGCCCTCGTGAGCTGCTCCTCCACGACGGCGAGATCACGGTAGTGGACGTCCACGGATCGGCCGGCGATGGTCAGCCACGCGCCGCCGTTGAACACACCACCGCCCCAGCCGCCGACCTCCGATACCGCACCCTCGTGACCGAGGTCTCGGAGCGTGCGGGTCGAAGCGGTCGCGGTAGTAGATCGCGAAGTCCCAGTCGCTGTTCGCTCGCTGGGTTGCCTGGGCGCGCGAGCCACCGAGCGCCACCGCCTCGACGGCGGGCAGGCCGATCAGATCCCGGGCCACTTCGTCGAGGAAACGATCATCGTTCATGGTGCTCACCCCGTGTGGTGACCGGCCCAGTCCGGCAGACGCCGGCCGGGACCCGGCCGGCATCCGGCACGGCCCGGTCGGCACCAGACCGTGGCCCGGTCAGAACCAGCCGCGGCGCGCGCCGAGGGCCTGCAGCTGCTGGTGCAGCGCGCCGGCGAGCTGGTGGCGGTCGGTGTCGTGGTGGCCGACCCGGAACCGGCTGAGCTGGTCGCCGCCGGAGGAGAGCAGCCCGCCGCGGCGGTCCGCCTCCAGGACGATGTCCATCCCGTTGCCGTCGACGAGGAAGGTGACCTCCAGCTCCTTGATCCGCCGGGCGTACTCGCCGGACGGCTTGAGCTCGATCTCCTGGTAGAAGGGTAGGTCGGAGCCCTGCAGGCGGCCCTTCTCGACGTCCGCGGTGTGGAAGTGGAAGCCCAGGTCGCCGAGCGCGGCGAGCACCGCCTCCTGCACGGGCAGCGGGTGCACCGACACCGGGTCCAGGTCACCCGGGTCCAGCGCGCCGGGGATCGACAGCGTCGTCCGCACGCCGATCTTCATCCCGCGCAGGTGCCAGCCGGCGACGTCCGTGATCGGCGTCTGCCACGGCACCGGCAGCTCGAAGCGCCCGGACTGCTCCTGCCCGGGCTGGATGACGAAGCCGCCGCCGATCTGCTGCGTACCGAAGGTCACCTGCTCGTACCAGGTGGAGTCGTCGGTCTCGACCTCGACCGTCGCCTCCAGCGCGACGAGCACCTTCTCGATCTCCTGCTCGACCTTGCCACCCTTGATGGTGGTCAGTCCGGTCACCACTGCGCCGGGCAGTGCGTCCGGACGGTCCAGCACGGTCTCCACCTCGGCGGCGCCGACCCCGAGCCGCGACATGAACCGCTTCATTCCCATCCCTCTTCAACCCTTTCGTTCGAGAGTCCCGATCGTCCCGTGGCGGGCAGTGACGATCCCACAGCCCCACACTCCGCCCCATAGCTGTAGCAGGTGCACGCCGCCCCGCCGCCTCGCGTCGCCGAACAGACACCCCTGCCGCGCCCCGGACGTCCCCCGTCCCACAAACGTCACCTGGCCCGGAACGGCGGGCTCTGGCTGACGGTGGATGGTTTTCCGGTCGGGTGTCCCGACGCGCTCGGTCCGTCCTGATGCGATCGCCGAGGATGCCGTGAACGTGGCGTCGAAGGCTCGACATGATGGATTTCTCGTCCCTCCTGGGGGACCGTGTCGCTATGGGGCGAGCAAGCGCGCGACGCCGGGTCATGCGGGTGACTCTGGGGGCGGAGCCGACGCTTCGGCCCGACACCGTCGTCGGGGAGGAACCGCTCGAGATCCGGGTCGGCGGCCAGCCCCTGGCGGTCACCATGCGGACCCCGGGCGACGACATGGACCTCGCCGTGGGCTTCCTGATCGGGGAGGGCCTGATCGCGACCGCCGCGGACGTCGCGGGCATGCGCTACTGCGCCGGCAGCGAGGGCGCCGTCGACGGCGAGGGCCGGCTGACCTACAACGTGCTGGACGTGACCCTCGCCCCCGGCGTGCCCGAGCCGGAGGTCGACCTGCGGCGGAACTTCTACACCACGAGCTCGTGCGGGGTGTGCGGGCGGGCGAGCATCGACGCCGTGCGGCTGCGCGGGCGGTACGAGATCCGCGACGACCCGCTGCGCATCACCGCCGAGGTGCTCGTCGACCTGCCGGGACGGCTGCGCCGCGCGCAGCGGCTGTTCGCGACGACCGGCGGCCTGCACGCCGCCGCCCTCGCCGACGCCGACGGCGAGGTGCTGGCGGTGCGCGAGGACGTCGGCCGGCACAACGCGGTCGACAAGGTCGTCGGGTGGGCGGCGCGGGCGGGGATGGTGCCACTGCGGGGGCTGGTGCTGCTGGTCAGCGGCCGGGCGTCGTTCGAGCTGGTGCAGAAGGCGCTGCTGGCCGGGATCCCGGTGCTCGCCGCGGTGTCGGCGCCGTCGGCGCTCGCCGTCGACCTGGCGGAGGAGTCCGGGATGACGCTTGCCGGGTTCGTCCGCGGGTCGTCGATGAACCTCTACGCCGGGACGCACCGGGTGATCCTGCCGGCGGTCGCCGCGGCCCGGTGAGATCCCGTCCCGGGATGGGATCTGGGCATGTCGGAAGCGGACGAAGGGGACGAGGTCGCCGGGCCGTCCGAAGCACCGGATAGCATCCTCAACCGTGACCTGCATCGTCGGTGTGGAGCACGACGGACGGGTCGTGATCGGGGGAGACAGCGCCGGCGTAGCCGGCTGGTCGATCACGGTCCGGGCGGATACGAAGGTCTTCCGCAACGGCGAGTTCGTCATGGGCTTCACGGACTCGTTCCGGATGGGGCAGCTGCTTCGGTACAGCCTCGTCCCGCCCGTGCCGCACAGCTGGGACCTCGACCGCTTCATGGCGACCGAGTTCGTCTCGGTCGTCCGTGACTGCCTGCGCGACGGCGGTTTCGCCCGCAACGACGCCGGCAACGAGTCGGGTGGGCTGTTCCTCGTGGGTATCCGGGGGCAGCTGTACCGGATCGACTCCGACTACCAGATCGGCCGCACCCTCGACAACTACGACGCGGCGGGCTGCGGCGAGGAGTACGCGCGCGGGTCGCTGCACAGCACGGTGGGGGAGGAGCCCGAGGAACGGGTCCGCAAGGCCCTGGAGGCCGCCGCCCACCACTCGACCGGGGTCTGCCCGCCGTTCCACATCCTCTCCGACGACGCTCACGACCCCGGCGAGCACGGCGGTCAGCCACTCATGTAACCCGGTGCCGGCCCGCTCACAGCCGCGATTGCCTGAGCCGCGGCTCAGGCAATCGCGGTCGGTGGTCAGGGGCGGCGCATCCGCTCCGCCGCGACGGCCGCCCACGAGGCGGGGCCGGTCAGCGGCTGGAAGTTCTCCGCGGCCGAGGTCAGCGCGTCGTACTCGGCGTCGGTCAGCTCGATGTCGGCGGCCGCCGCGTTGCTCTCCACCTGGGCCACGCTCGACGCCCCCGGGATCGCGACCACCGACGGATGGTGGATCACCCACGCCAGCGCGATCTGTGACGCGCTGGCGCCGTGCGCCGCCCCGACCTCGCGCAGCGTGTCCAGCAGGGGCGTCAGCCGGGCCAGGTTCTCGGTGAGAAACAGCGGGTTCGCCATCCGCACGGCGCCGGTGGGCCGGCTAGTGACGTCGTAGCGCCCGGAGAGCAGGCCCTGCGCCAGCGGGCTGTAGGCGATGATCAGGCGTCCCTCCCGGCGGGCGTACGGCAGCAGGTCACGCTCCGGCTCGCGGCGCACCAGGCTGTACTGGACCTGGTTGGACAGGACGCGGTCACCGAGCGCGGCCTCGGCGGCGCGCCAGCGCTCGAGCGAGTAGTTGCTGACCCCGACCTCGTCGACGAGGCCGACCCGGCGCAGCGCGGCCATCCCGCGCATCGTCGTGCCGTCCCGGACGACGGGGTTGGGCTGGTGCACCTGGTACAGGTCGATCGTGCGCACGCCGAGCCGGTTGGCGCTGCCGACCGCGCGCTGCTCGACGACCGGGGCCAGCGGCAGCACCGGGAAGATCTTGGTGGCGACGAACGCCTCCTCGGGTGCCACGGCCGTCTCGACGATCGACTTGTCGGTTCCCGGGTGCACCCCGTCGCCAGGGGCGGCCGCCAGCGCCTGGCCGAGAATGCGTTCGCTGCGCCCGAAGGCGTACATCTCGGCCGTGTCGAACAGCGTCACGCCGAGTTCCAGGGCGCGCCGGACGATCAGGGCCGCGTCGGTCTGTGCGTAGGCGGAGCCGTAGCCCCACTCCCGCGAGCCGAACTGCCAGGTCCCGAGCCCGATCTTGGAGATCTTCTTCGTGGTGGAGACGCCTGCCGCGTAGCGCATGAGAACAGTCAACGCCAGACGCGTACCCGGGGTGAGGGCAGAGTCCGTTGTGTCATGCCAACCGTCCGGATTCCCCGCCGCGCTGTGTGTCCGCGGTCCGACAGGCCTTCGGGCACATACAGGTTCTGCCGTGGGCCGTCCGGGCTGCTAGTTTCCGGACAGTCCGGTTCGTGCGGGTGCGGTCGGGCCACGCGCGCGACGCTCGCGCGCCGATTCAGCCGGCACGCTGACGGGAGGGAGCGCGGTGGCAACGCAGTTCAGTCGAGGGCAGAAGTCCCAACTGTCGGCGATCACCGCTGGCACCGATCTGTACATCGGGATCCAGATCAACGCGCCGGGCGAGTGGGACGTGTCCTGTTTCGGGCTGGACGGTGCCGGCCGGCTCTCGGACGACCGGTACTTCGTCTTCTTCAACCAGCCGAACTCGCCGGAGTCCTCGATCCAGCTGCTCGGCGCCCAGTCCGGTGACAGCCAGTCGTTCCGGGTGACGCTCGACAAGGTTCCCGACGCGATCCAGAAGCTGTCGTTCTGCGCGGCGCTCGACGGCCCGGGCAGCGCCGCGCAGATCACGTCCGGATACCTGCGCATCGTGGCCGGTGGTACGGAGGTGCTCCGTTACGCGTTCACCGGCGCGGACTTCTCCGACGAGCGCGCGGTCATGATCGGCGACGTCTACCGCAAGGGTGTCTGGCGCGTGGCCGCGGTCGGCCAGGGGTTCCGGGGCGGGCTGGCGGAGCTGATCCGCAGCTTCGGCGGCGAAGTGGCCGACGAGCCCGAGCCGACCCCCGCGCCCGCCGGCCCGCCGCCGGGCGGCGTACCCGGGTTCGGCGCCCCGCCCGCCCCCGCTTTCGACCAGCAGAAGCCACCTGCCGCCCCGGGCTTCGGTGCCCCGCCCGGGGGACCGCCCCCGCCGGCGCCGGCTCATCCCGGCCAGGGCTACGGTCAGCCGCAGCCGGCGTACGGTCAGCCGCAGCCGGCGTACGGTCAGCCGCAGCCGGCGTACGGCCAGGCTGGCGGCGTGCAGCAGGGCTACGGCCAGCCGCCGCCCCCGCCGGCGATGCCCGGCGCCCAGGGGTTCGGCGCGCCCGGCCAACCGGCGCCGGGCCACCCGATGCCCGGCCAGCAGCCACCCGGTCAGCCGATGCCGGGCGGGTTCGGGCCCACGGAGGTCCTGCCGTCGCAGGCTCGCCCCGTCCAGCCCGGTGCCATGAACAGCCTCAACCCGTACCGCGAGGTGCCGACCGCGGGGCGCTGGACCCAGCAGAACAGCAAGCTGGTCAAGGTCACCCTGGGCCCGGAGGCGCTGGCGCTGCGCGGTTCGATGGTCGCCTACCAGGGCAACATCGAGTTCGACTACAAGAGCGGCGGGATCCGCGGGCTGATCGAGGAGAAGCTCACCGGCCAGGGCCTCAAGCTCATGACGTGCAAGGGCGACGGCGAGGTCTTCCTTGCCCAGGACGCCGCCGACCTGCACATCGTCGAGCTCGGCAACCAGTCGCTGTGCATCAACTCGAAGAACCTGCTGGCGATGGACGCCACCGTGCGCTCGGAGGTCCGACGCATCGAGAGCCCCGGCATCCCCGGCGGCGGCTTCTTCCACTTCGAGGTCTCCGGGCCCGGGTCGGTCGTCGTGATGACCAAGGGCACGCCGATGACCCTCAACGTCGCCGGTCCCACGTTCGCCGACATGAACGCGCTGGTGGCGTGGACGTCCGGCATGCGGGTGAGCGTGTCCACCCAGGTCCGCATCTCCCGCCAGATCTACGCGGGAGCCAGCGGCGAGTCGTTCGCGTTGCAGTTCATGGGGTTCGCCGGCCACTTCGTCGTCGTCCAGCCGTATGAGGTCTGACCCCATGAGGTCGCGGATGCGCGCCGAGATGGCTGAGATGCGCGCCGGGGCGATCCCGGGCGTTCCCGCGGGTGCGCGGGAAGAGGGGAGCAGGCCGTGCAGGGCAGCCTGATGAACAACTACGGCCCGACTCCGATCATGGACCGGATGAGCAGGCACGGGTCCAAGATCGCCAAGGTGGTCATGCAGCCGGGCCAGGACCTGTTCGCCCGGGTCGGCTCGATGATCGCCTACGAGGGCCTGATCGACTTCAACCCGCAGCCGCCGCAGCTCGGGCGGATCGCGTCCTCCTGGGCGACGGGCGAGGGCGTCCCGCTGATGACCGCGACCGGTCAGGGGCTGCTCTACCTGGCCGACTACGGCAAGGAGGTCATCGTCGCCCAGCTCGCCGGCGAGGGCCTGTCCATCAACGGCAAGAACGTCCTGGCCTTCGACGCGAACCTGCAGTGGGGGATCGAGCGGGTCAAGGGCGTGAACATGCTCTCCGGCATGGGCATGTTCAACGTCGTGGTCCGCGGCCACGGCTGGGTGGCGCTGACGGCCAAGGGCAACCCGATCATGCTGGACACCCGGGAGGCGCCGACGTTCGTCGACACCGACGCCCTCGTCGCCTATACCGACGGCCTGCGGGTCGAGCCGAGGCGCACCGCCCGGCTCGGCGGGCTGATCGGGCGCGGTTCGGGTGAGGCGTTCCAGCTCGGCTTCTCCGGCCAGGGCTTCGTCGTGGTGCAGCCGAGCGAGGACGAGCGGCCCTCGTTCTCGGCACGCGGCTGATCGCCGGCGTGGGTGAGAGGATCTGATCATGACGCACGGCGGGATGTACGGCGGCCAGCCCGGGGGGATGCCCCCCGGGGGGATGCCGCCCGGTGGTCCCGGTGGGCCGGCGGGAGGGATCCGCAGCAGCCTGCTCGGCAACCCCGAGGTCACCAGCGGCGAGCGGTTCGCCCTGCAGAACGGCAAGATGCTCAAGGCGACCCTCGGCGCCCAGGGGATGCGCGAGTTCTACGCCCGGCGCGGCGCCATGGTCGCCTACCAGGGCGCCGCGACCTTCGACGCCCGCTGGGAGGGCTGGGGCTCCCGGTTCCGCAGCTTCTTCAGCGGCGGCGAGGGCCTGAACCTGATGAACGTCGCCGGCTCCGGCACGGTCTACCTCGCCAACCAGGCCCAGGACATCCACATCCTCGACCTGGCGGGTGACGGCCTGACCGTGGACGGCAAGAACGTGCTCGCGTTCGACGCCGGCCTGAACTGGGATCTCGTCCGTGTCGACAGCCAGGTGGGCATCGCCGGCGTCGGCGGTTACCAGATCGAGCTGCGCGGCAACGGCCAGGCCGTCGTGTGCACCTCGGGCGCCCCGCTGGTGATGCGGGTGACCACCCAGAACTACTACTTCGCGGACGCCGACGCCGTCGTCGGCTGGTCGTCGAGCCTGCAGGTCTCGATGCAGGCCGCGGTCACCTCCAGCGCGGCCTGGAAGCCGCGGGGCAACACCGGGGAGAGCTGGCAGCTCCAGTTCTCCGGCGAGGGCTATGTGATCGTCCAGCCCTGCGAGCTGCTGCCGCCCTACAACGCGCTCGCCGGCTCCGGCCTGGCCGGGCAGTTCGGGCTTGGCCAGGGCGGGTTCGCCGGCAACCAGCTCGGCGGGCACGGCGGCGGCCACGGCGGCCACGGCGGGGGCCCGGGCGGGTTCGGTGGCGGCGGCCCCGGTGGGCTCGGCGGCTTCGGCGGGCTGTTCGGAAACCAGGGCCGCCACTGACCGGACCGGGCTCGCGCCCCCGCCCGGCCCTCGCCCGGTGCCGGCCCGGCTGGTCAGGGCAACTGGCTGCTGGGGCGGGGCAGCGTCGGTGTGCGGGCCAGCAGTACGACCCCGGTGACGATCAGCGCGGTCCCCGCTGTGACGCCGAGTAGCTGGAAGATGGTGCTCGGCACCGGGGCGCCGTAGAGCAGCACCGCCAGCAGACAGGAGACCACCGGGTTGGTGATGTTCATGGCGGTGAGCGCCGGCGCGAGCGGACCGCTGGCGTAGGCGGCCTGCCCGAGCAGCAGGCTGGACAGTGTGGCCGCGGCGAGCCCGAAGCCACACCAGTCCGCCGCCGTGGCCAGGAACCCGTCCGTCACGAGCCGGTCCGCGGACTCCTTCATGAGGACGGCGGTCAGCGCGTAGACCATGCCCGCGGCGACCCCGAACAGCACGGCCCGGGCGGTGGGCGACCGCCCGAGAGAGACCACGGTCAGCACACCGGCGACGAGCGCCATCGCCCCGATGGTGAGGAGCAGCCGCGGCCGGTCGACCCCGGCCGCCGTAGGCAGGTCCCCCCGGGACGACAGCAGCGCGGCCAGCCCGGCGCAGATCCCCGCCGCGCCCCACCAGGCCGCGCCGGACATCCGCCGGCCGGTGCCGACCAGGCCGAGTGGGAGCGCGAACAGCAGCTGGCAGACCATCAGCGGCTGCACCTCGGCCACCGACCCCAGGTGCAGCGCGGCCGCCTGCACGCAGAACCCGCCGATGTTCGCCGTCCAGCCCAGCACCCACAGCCTGTCCTGGACGAGCTCGGCCAGCAGCCCCACTCCGGGTACGGCGTGCGCACTGTCGGCGCGCTTCGCGAAACTGCTCCGCCCGGCGGCGCGTTGCTGCAGGGCGGCGGACGAGGCGAACAGAAAGGACGCCAGCAGACTGACGGGGACGACGGCGGGCATGGTCACCCAACCAGGATGGCTACCGGACAGACAAGATCACGTGATCGGAATTGTCACAGAACAGGATCAAACCGCGCGGGACGGTCATCGGACTGCCGCGGCCACCCCGCTGACCTCGGCGCATGCCCGGATCCACCTGAGCCGCCCCACCGCCGCCAGACCACCAGGAGCGCCGAACACGACGCGCCGACGAAGACAGCCGCATCCACCCAGGTGGGATCACTCCCACCGTCACCCGCGCCCCCGCCCGCGCCGATTCACGTGGGACGAGGGCGTTTGCTGGTGATGCGGTATTGGAGGACGAGGAAGGGGATCCCGAACAGGGAGAAGGCGTGTTCGGCGCGGAGGTCGCCGTCCTGCCGGTACACGTCGAGATCCTCGGTGAAACCGTGGACGGCCAGCGCGGTGAGGGTGCCGTCGGACGGGTCACGGTAGGCGAGGTAATGGCCGGGGTGCTCCAGGTCGCTGCGGCTGGTCAGGGCCAGGCCGCCGTCGGGCCGGGCGCGCGGCAGCAGCGTGGCTGTGAAACTGGACTGGGCCAGTGGGAAGCCGACGCTGACGTATCCCCGGTCGCCATCCCGGTAGGTTGTGTAGATACCCACGTAGATGGGTTCGTCGGTGTCGGCGAACGAACGGATCCAGCCGCGGACCGCCACCGCGTCGGCGTCGGTGCCGGGAAGGGCGATCGTGTCGATCCGGCTCCGGATGCCCCGCTGGGTCTCACGCTGGTTCATCGGCACGTTCGCCTGCCCCAGCGGACGGGCCAGCGCGTTCCGGTAGAGCAGGTAACCGGGACGAACCCACAGCCGCCATCGCGGCACGATGTCGAGCGTGAAACGGGTGGTGTGCTCGTAGAACTCCCGGACGAGGGGGTCGACGCCCGCCGGATCGAAGTCCGGGCCCGCCAGGTCGTCCATGGAGGCGACGATTCCCACGTCGGCCGCGTCGGCGACGTAGCTGCCGCCGAGCTCGCCGGCCAGCTCCCGGACGTAGCCGGTACCGACAACGCGCGAGCGCGACTGCCAGGGCACGACGAAAGGCAGCTTCTCCGCCGGGACCCGTTCGGCGAGCAGACGCACCTGCGCGTCCCGGAACACCAGCGAGGACGCGGTCCGATAGGCCGCCATCGTGACGGCGGCGACGGCGGCGGCCGGCACGGGGACGCCGTGGGCGCGGCCGCGTGCCGCCAGCGCCGCGCCCACAGCGGCCCCGAACGGCGGCCCGAGAAGCACCTTCTGGGGCCGGAGCCCGAGCAGGCCGCCGACGCTCCCGGTCGCCGCCCCCACCGCGACGGGGCCGGCGCCGGTCAGCCGCCCGGCCGCCCACCCGGCGGGTGCGACGAGCGCCGCGCTGGTCGCGATCCGCTGCCACAACGCGGGTATCTCGCCCGGCCGCTGCCGGGCGCGTACGACGGCTTCGGAGGCGGCCAGCGCGGCCGCACCCGCCAGCCCGCCCAGCCCGGCTGCCCGCCGACCCCGGTGCGCGGCGAGAGACGCTCCCGCCGCACCCCCGATCACGGCCGCGGACAGGACAGCCACGCCGAGGTTCGCCGGCTTCGTCCCCTCATCCGCCGCCATGGGCACAACGTATCCCCGGCCCGGCCATCCGGACCGAGGCGGGAACCTGCCTGGCCCAGAACGTGGTCCCATCCGCAGATTTATCGAGATCGCAGGATGCCCATCGAGAACGTGTGGCGGACGCTACCGCGATCCGCTGCTCGGGTTCGGTGCCTGCATCTCCCGCGCGGCAGAAAAAGTCGCGGCGTCGGGGAGGCCGTCGTTCCCGAGTGCCGAGCATTTCCGCGCCGCGGCCCACGACGCGATACGGAAGGCATTTTCCGTCGGCGCCCCGCTCGCGATTGCCCAGGTGAAGGCGCCGTGGAAGGTGTCGCCTGCGCCGCAGCTGTCGACCACCGTCACCGGGTGAGGGTCGTACGAGTTTGTGTCGGAGGCGCCCAGGTAAATCCCTCCCAGATCACCACGTGTCGCGGCGAGCACCGTCGGCCGAAAGTCTGAGTAAACCTTGCGCTAAAGAACTTTTCCGGGGCGATGATGTAGTCGACTCCGTCGAGAAACTCCTCACTCGACTCCCGGTAAGATCCTGTATCGATTATCACAGGTATTTCGAACTTGCGGCAGGAGTCGATCGTAGCTCGACTGAGCACCGGATCGGTACAGTCGAGCAGGGCCGCCGCCGCACCACGGAGTGTGTCGTCCAGAGCATCGAGAAGGCGTTGGTTTGCCCGTGGCTGAGGCGTCCAGATTATGGTGCGGCTGCCGCTGTCGCCGGCAACCATCACACAGGAGTGCTGGCTTGGCTGGTCTTCGGCGAACAGCGTCAGGCTCAGCGGTTCACGGGCGAACTCACCTCGCAGGACGTCCGCGTGCAGATCATTTCCGCACATTCCCAGGACGCGGACATCGCCGCCGAGACGCCCGGCGGCGATCGCACTCCGTCCCGCGGGTCCACCGGCGACGACACGATGGGCCTTTGCCGCATTGGTGCTGCCCTCGACAGGGTGACTCTCGAGCACATACAGATAGTCGATCGTCACCATGCCGACCATGGCGATGACGGGCGCATTCACTAGCTGAACCTGCGAAGAATCCACTCGCAACCCTCCTCGGCGGAAGCGGGAACGCGCGCGTTTTTGATTTCCGCGGCCTCGGCTACCGCCCGCGTTCCGACGATCACGGCATGGTCGTGTCGGCGCAGCAGCGTGGCGGGGATCCCTGCCGTCTCCGGATAGTGAGCCATCTGGTGGATTATTCGCGCCTTGCTCCGGTCGAATCCGAGCACCATCAGTCCCGGAGCCTCGAGGGCCGTACCGAGGCCCACGGTGATCACGGAACGTGACGGCTGGTTTGGATCGATGTACTTCCGGCCCTGTTCGCTCAGCTCCACGATTCGACAGCCGTCGCTGATGATCTCTTCGGGGTCGGAGTACGAGCCGACCTCGTAGCCGAGCACCTCGCCGGCAGGGGAGACCGACACGGCATGCACCGCGGGTGGCCAGAGGCGCAGCACTCGTTGCGTCCGGAAGATGGGATCGTCGTCCGTGATCTGGCCTGTCAGGAGATTCAGCTGACTCTCGCTCGGGCCGAGCCCCTTCTCGTTCAGTGGCTCGATCAGGGTCTCGACCACATGGCGAGTGCGTGACGTGTAGTGGCGTTCGTGCACGCCGAAGGTTTCGGTATCCGAAACGAGCCGTGCGTCACCAAAAGGGCGGGGCGCGTAGTCCCCGGCGACCCGAAGCATCCCTCGGAAGAGCTGTGTGGCGGCTCTTCCGGTGGGTAGAACAATGCTCCGGTCCGGCGATGCCTGTGCAATGCGGAAATAGCTGTGTGCGGCAGCGTCGGCCGCGACCCGTTCGTTCTCGAAGGCGATGAATTCGGCGGGCCAGCCCTCAACCGGGACCTCGGTAACGTGCAGGTCTGCCCGATCGATCTCGTTCGGTTCCAGATCTCTGCCCGGCGGGACCGGGCTCCTGATGTCCTGAACAAGTGTGTCAAGTGTGCTGTCGCGCTTGTCGAGCCAGTCGATCCACTGGGTCGCGTTGAGAAAATATCCCAGTTTCTCGGGTTCTACCTTCTCGAGTCGTACCCAGTAGATCGGTATGTGTGCTTTGTCGGCGAGCAGTATCTCCCTTTTCACGTGCATACTCGAGTCGGCGGACGAGCAGAACAGTAAGACGAGAGCGGTGGAGTTTCTGATGGCCCGTGAGATCTCGGCATCCCAGTCCGACCCCGGTGGGACGTCGCGGGGAGCGTACCAGGTAGTGATCGCGTGGCGGGCGAAGTAGGCGGCCAGATGCTGTACCACGGCCTTTTTGCTGCTGTGATAGCTGATGAAAACGGCCATGCGGACCCCGCCCCGTCGCGAAGATCAGAATCGGTGCTTCGACGTATGGTACCCGCGCGTGACACGAAAGTGCCCGTATCTCGTCGGGATCCCGGCCGTGCAACCGTGTCAGCGGCACAAGGGCTGTCCATGCCCGCAGCGGGTGGGACGAAGCCGAGGGCGAGGCCTGCGAGAAGCGCTGGTCGGCCATCGCGCGCCGTCGCGTCATGCAGGGCTGCCTTCCGGCGGGTCGGGTCGGCGGGTCGGCAGACAATGCGAACGAGCGCGCCGGGCTCGTCTGTCTTCCGGAGCTCTGCGCGACCGTGGTGGACCTACTGACCCTGGACGGCTCTCGAACCCGGTACCTGCGAACTGCCATGGTCGCGACGCCGACCCTTCTGATCTGATCCTCCGGGACTACGTCTCTGGTCCACCTGGCGTCCTGGCGTGATGGTGACGGCAGGGCTGACTCCGCCAGCCCACGTCAGTCGGACTGGCGTTCAGGCGGGGATCTGGTCGTCGAGGTACCAGCCGTAGGGGCTGGGCTGGCTGGCGTTGGCGCGGCGGGGTTCGTACTGCTGGACGTAGAGGGCGGCGACCAGTTCGGCGCGGGTGCGCACGCCGGTCTTGGCGAACACCGCCTTGAGGTGGTCCTGCGCGGTGAAGGGGGAGATGCCCAGCACGGTGGCCATCTGCCGGGTGGATCTGCCCTGGGCGGCGAGCCCGATGACCTCGCGTTCGCGCGGCGTGAGGCCGTAGGCGCCGGCGATCACCTCGCTGACGATGATCGGGCGGGCGCCCTCGATGATGACGGCGATCGTCGGCGGGTCGCCGCCGGGCATCGGCGAGCCGTGCAGCACGACCCAGCGGCGGTCGCGGGCCGGCAGCGCGGCGCGCGCGAGGCCGTTGCCGGTGGCGGCGGCCACGGCGATGGACCGCACGACGCTGGGCAGCCGTCCCCGGTCGTCCAGCGTGGCGAGCCAGGCGCGGCCGTCGTCGGTGACCGACTCGATCTCGCCGCGGGCGGTGACGATCAGCAGGCCCGGCGGCCGTTCGACGCTTCCCGGCGAGGCGAGCGCGGCGCGGAGCATGGTGAGGCGGAACAGGTCGGCGATGGCGGTCAGGGCGGCGCGTATGGACGCCTCGTCCCGGTCGCTGAACGGCCGGCTCGAGCCCGTGCGGTAGAGCGTCAGCGTTCCCCAGGTCATGGCGCCCGAGCGCAGGATCACCCGCATCTCGTCGACGCAGGACAGCCGCGACAGTAGCGGCTCCTAGCGTTTCGCCCTGGTCAGGTCCCCGCCGGTCGTCTGGTGCAGCCGGCCGACGAGGCGGCCGCCGCCCGCCAGGTCGCGGTAGCCGTTGAGGTCGGTGCCGGTGAACTCCAGCTCGTCCACAGCATGGCGGCGGGGTCCACGGTCGAGATCGCGGCGATGTCGTACGGGGCGCTCGCGCGCAGGATGCGGTCCAGGCGTCCGCGCACGGCGGTGAGGTCGGCGCCCTCGGCCGCCAGCGCCTGGACCCGCTCGCACAGATTCACGGTTCCAGGATGACCATGCCGACCCGCCGGGCCAACCCCTCATATCTGGGATAGGCGGGTGGCCCGGGGGATTCGTACCTTCACCGCCATGACTGCTGACACGCTCGTCCGCGACGACCTGTTCACCCATATCCACAAGGCGCTGCGCCTGGGACTGTTCGAGCTCACCGTCCAGGCGGGCCGCACCGACTGGGCGGACCCCGCCGAGGTGGCGGCCCT
Organism: Frankia sp. Hr75.2; assembly: GCF_949319125.1. Classification (NCBI taxonomy): domain Bacteria; kingdom Bacillati; phylum Actinomycetota; class Actinomycetes; order Frankiales; family Frankiaceae; genus Frankia; species Frankia sp. Hr75.2. The sequence goes on from NZ_CASGGV010000324.1 coordinate 34,764, forward strand.
CGGCGAGCGGTGGTGGCCGCTGCTCGACCTGCTGCGCGCCCACACCGAGCACGAGGACCGGCACATCCTGCGCATCCTCGACGACGTCGACCCGCAGACCACCGAACCGGCCGGCGAGCAGCACCGCGACCTCGACGACCTGCTCGGCGACCTCGACGACAGGTTCATCGCCGTGCTCGCGGCCCCCAACCCTTCGGCCGGGCTCGGGCTCTACCGTGACCTGGCCCGTTTCGTCGCCAGCTACCTCCCCCACCTGCACGAAGAGGAGACCGTGGTCATGGCGCGGGTCTGGGAACTGTGCGGAGACGAGGGGATCGCCCTGACCCGCGCCCGCTTCATGGCCGACACGACCCCGGAGGTGATGGCCACGACGCTGCAGTACATGCTCCCCGCCCTGGAGCGGCCCACCCGGCACGCCCTGGTCGCCCGGCTGGCCGCCACCGCGCCCCCGCCCGTCCTGCAGGGACTCCTCCAGATCGGAGAGCGCGTCCTGGACCCCGCCGCCTTCGCCGACGTGCGCGCGGTCGCCGCTGCCACCGCCGCAGCGGCACACGGCTGACCGCACGGAGCCCTGCGCGACGGATCGTCACGACGCCCGTCACCGTGTCGACCGATCACCGTGCCGACCGGTCGGCACGGTGAGGCCGGGGCAATAACATGGCCGCGATGCCGACGCTCCTGATCGTCCACCACACGCCGTCACCGACGATGCAGGCGATGCTGGAGGCGGTGCTCGTCGGTGCCCGGGACGACGCGATCGAGGGTGTCGACGTCGTCGTCCGCCCAGCGCTGGCCGCGACAGCGGTCGATGTGCTCGCCGCGGACGGCTACCTGCTCGGCACCCCGGCCAACATCGGCTACATGTCCGGCGCGCTCAAGCACTTCTTCGATTGCATTTACTATCCCTGCTTGGAAGCCACCATAAGCCGCCCGTACGGGCTGTACGTCCACGGGGCGAGTGACACGACCGGCGCTGTTCGCGGTGTGGAGACCATCACCACTGGTTTGAAATGGAAGCAGATTCAGCCGCCCGTTCTGGTCACAGGAGGGCTGGATGAGGCGACACGGGCCGCATGCTGGGAGTTGGGGGCCACGGTGGCGGCCAGTCTCATGATCGGGTAAGCCCCTTGTCGATGTTCTTTTGCGGGCCCGCCAGCTGTCGGAGCGGTGGAGGTGGCGGGCAGCCTCCGGTGACAGGACGGCGGTCGGGCCCGGCCCCGTCAGGGGAAGGTGGGCTGGTCGCCACCCCACGGGTGCGAGGGGAACGGGTAGTCGTCGAAACCGGGGATCGCCGGGCGCGCGGTGGTGACCCGGCCATGGGTGACCGTCGTCGCGGCCGTGGGGGTCGCGGCCGGTGGGTGGTGGGCGTCGCGGCCTGGGGCGTCGAGGAGCCAGGTCGCGGTGCGCGCGAGGAATGCGACGAGGTCGCGGCCCCGGCCGTCGTCGGCGCGTTCCGCCAGCGCGTTGATGATCGCCGCCGCCAGGAAGTAGCCCGTGGCGTGGTCGAGCGCCTGCGCGGGCAGGGCGCCGGGCGTCACGCCGTCCCCGCTCTCGATCAGCGCGATGCCCGCGGCGGCCTGGACGATGGAGTCGAAGCCGCGTCGGTCCGCCCAGGGGCCACTGTCTCCCCAGGCGTTGATCCGGGCGCGGACCAGTCCGGGAGGTATCCGCAGGCCGAAGGCCTCGATGGAGCCGGGTCGGTAACCGGTCATCAGGACGTCGGCCCGGTTGAGAAGCTCCTGGGCGCGCGGCCGGTCGGTATGAAGATCAAGGAGCGCCGAGCGCTTGCCCTGGCCGGTGTCGAGGTGCTGCCACCCGATCTCCGCGGGAACGGGCGGGTCCAGGCGCAGGACGTCCGCGCCGAGCAGGGCGAGCGTGCGTCCGCAGACCGGTCCCGCGAGGACGCGCGTGAGGTCGAGTACCCGGACACCCTTCAGGGGCAGCGCGCCGCCCACCAGGGTGAGGGCGGCCGCGTCGTCGCGCTCCGCGGTTCGTACGAGTGGCTCGGTGGCGGCGGCCGCGCCGGGAGCCGAGGCTCGCCATTCGGCCTCGGTCCGGACCCGGACGGCGATGGCGCCGACCTGCGCCGCCTGGTCCTCGAGCTCCGCGGCGGAGCGGCCGGCTATTGCCCCGGCGACCGTCTCCCTGTCGGGTTCGGCTTCCTGGCCGGAGCCGGCCAGTCCGAGGATCCGCAGCAGCCGGTCGCGGTGATGCGGATAGTTCGCGTGGGTCCGCAGGTACCCGTCCTTGGTTTGGAAGAAGCCGGACAGCGGCGCGAAGGCGCCCGCGCGGGCGTCGCCGTCCCGGAACAGACGTTCGCTGGAGAAGGCGGCGGCGACGCGCTCGGGGTTGAGATCCGCGCCGGTGACGGGACCGGTCGCACCGGATCGGACGGCCGCAGACCGCACCGCCTCCACCGAGGCGGTCGCCAGTCCCAGCACCGGAAGCGCTGCGGAAAGCCATGCGTCGGGCATCCACCCATCATGGCAGGGTTGCGGCGGAGGCCCTCCAAGCCCGGATGATCTGACAGGCCCCGCTGGCCGTAGACCATCCAGACAATGAACAACGGAGGAAGCTTGCCGGGCTGTTCCCGGGTGAGAGCCCGCCCGAGTGAGCACTTCGAGCGCGACCGCGCTCCGTGGGGCGCGCGTCAAGGAACCCCACCCTGCCTGATCGCCGCGCCGTGGAGGGCCTTCTCGCGTCCCACCGCTA
>NZ_CASGGV010000325.1:0-36901 GCF_949319125.1 Frankia sp. Hr75.2
GCCCCCCGGCGGCCGGTGTCCGCCTCAACGGCACGGGCCACCGTCCGGACGAGCTCGGGCCGGGTGAGCAGGGCACGGCCGGCCGCCGCCATCTGGCGGTCGGGGCTCGTGGCGAGCGCCGATCCGAGCCTCGTCCAGGCAGTCAGCCTGGGCGAGGGCTCCCCGAGTTCGTCGAGATAGGCACGGGCGGCTTCGTCGTGGCGTCCGGCGACCAGGTGGAGATCCGCCGCCGTAGCGCCGGTGACCACGCTGCCGACCTGGCCGTTCCGTTCGATCTGGCGGAAGAGCTCCCGGTCGGCCAGCCAGTACCGGACCAGGACGACCAGGGTGTCCAGGTCGGGCACCTTCCCGTCCGGGACGAGCGCGGACCGGCCGGGGGCACGAAGCTCACGCGGATCCGTCCCGGCGATCCAGGCCCGGGACAGGCTCGCGACGTCGGCGGCCGGAGGGACGAGGTGGTGGACGCGCCAGCCCGCATGATGGTCCGCCGCGGCGAGACCCGCCAGCCCTGCGTAGTACGGCGACACCGGTTCGGCCGACCACGCAGTGACCGTGGTGTCTATCCCGGTCAGAAAGCGATGGCCGAGGGCGGTGAACTCCTGACGACTCCTGGCGTGTGCGGCGGCCTCGCTCACCTTGCCGCGCCACAGGGCGAACTCGAAGCCGGCGAGAGCCGCTTCCTCTCCCTTCACCACGGCGAAGCGACGACGCCAGAATCCGGCAACACCGAAAAATGCATAGATCCCCTGCAGCAGACCCCGCATAGGGCGGGGGTCGTCACGCCACGGCGCATAGGCAAGCACACCTTCTTCCTCGCTCAGGAGCGAGAACAGATGGAGAAGGATGCCGAGTTTTGCGTGCTGCATTTCGTGTACCAGGGTCACGGCGAACCGTTCCGGGCTGTCCGGCAGCGATAGAACAACCCCACCGAACGAGTCGCCGAACGATGTACTTCTTTCCCTGAATCGCTCTGCCCGGGGCAGCGGAACCAGCGTGAGGGTGCACTCGGCCACGCTTCGGGCAACCTCGCTGTCCTGTTCCACCAGTTCCGCCCAGGCTGCCCGGAACAGGGACTCCCAGTGCCGCTGGGCGGGTATGCCGATGTTCTCGGGCAGCGCGGGCGTGTCGACCATGCGATAAGGGTCGCTGCTGTCCAGGTAGACGGTGGCCGCCGTCCCGCGGTGCCGCGCATCCAGGCTCGTCGTTCTCCTCCAGCCGGGTGGATCGTCCGCCGGGTCGCGCCCCGCGAGACGGATCTTGCCCACAGGCAGGAGGGCATGCGCCGATCGCCCGTCGGAGATGACGGTCGTCGAATCCCAGATCCTCTTGCCCGGCAACGCGATGGAGCCGAGCGTCGGGAGGTGAAGCTGACCGTGGCGCAACGGGACATCCAGTCTAAAAGGGATGCCACATCGGATACCGGCGGCCGCCGAGAGCAGGTGAAGATAGCCGAGGTCGACCCACAGCGGAATCTCGTCGTACAGGAGCCCACGGGTCCGCCGCAGCGCCCGGGCCGCCCAGGCCCCGACGCTCGGCAGGTCCAGGATGGCCGTGACCTTGGCCGGAGCGACGCGCTCGGCCTCCACGAGAAGATCCCATGCCGTGTCAGGAGACGACAGTAGCCCGGTTGTCAGCTCATGCCCGCGGGCGAAATCAAGGAGACTACGGAGCGAGAGATACCGGTAACTACGTTCGGCAACCCGCAACTGGCAGATCAGCGCGTGTTGATCGGTTCCGGACGCGAGCGCGTCGAAATCCCTACTCGAAATTCGATGATGACGTATCGGATCATGAACTTCCGCCAGACTTTCCGGTTCGCGTTCCTGGCGCATCAGTCAGTTCTGTTTTTGTTTCGGTCGTCTGAGCTTCGCTCGTCCTGAAGAGCGATCCGGGCGACGAGCCAGTCCAGGCTTTGCCGCACAACGCCGTCCGGGCAGGACCGCAGTGTCGCGAGGCTCATCGATGCCACATCACCGAGTTCGGACTGGATCGTGTGCGCTGCCAAGGGGAGCCCCTTTCGTTGTCTACCAGCAGATCACAGAGCTGTGAACCAGGCCTGACATGTCGGTAAGGCGTTTGCGGTGGAGGCACCGAATCGTCCCTGGTACACAAGTATCACACACGTTAACGCCCGGTGCGGGTTTTACCGCTCCAGCCTCTTCATCGGGTTCGTGGTTCGGACACGATCCCCGGACCAACAGGCTGATTGGGCCGCACAGGCCTCTTGGGGAGCCGAGCCCGCCGCCAGGCACGGGCCCGACGGACCCCATCCGGTATCCGGCCGGGATTCGACGACCCTTCGCCGGTAGCGAACCGGCCGCCGGCGAAGGGAGACGGTGGCGGGTGCGCGGTCAGCTGACGGTGAGGCCGTTGTCGACGGTGTAGACGGCGCCGGTCACCGAGCGGGCGTCGGCGGAGGCGAGGAACGAGAACAGGGCGGCGATCTCCTCCGGCTCGGCCAGGCCGCGCAGGCCCGCCATCCGCCGGGCGAGGTCGGGGTCCATGCCGGACGGGAACGATCCCGAGGTCGCGATGTTGGTGTTGGTGCCCGCCGGGGCGATGGCGTTGACCCGCAGCGGCGTCTTCAGGAACTCGACGGCCAGCGACCGGGTCAGCGCGACCACACCGCCCTTGCTCATGGAATAGGCCGCGGAGTAAGGCACGCCCTGGAGCCCGGCGTTGGACGCGATGTTGACAATGTTGCCACCCGTCTCCAGCAGGTGCGGGATGGCGGCCTGGGCCAGGAAGAAACAGGCGTCGAGGTTGACGGCCATCACGCGGCGGTACTGCTCGACGGTGACCTTGGTGGTGTGCTCGGCGAGGTAGATGCCGGCGACGTTGCCCAGCACGTCCAGTTTCCCGAACTCCGCCACGCAGGCGGCCACCGCCTCGGCGCATGCGCCAGGGCCGCTGACGTCGGCCTGGCGGACGGACACCGTGCCCGCCACTCGGGCCGTCTCGAGGGCCTCCGTTTCGATGGTCTCCGTCTCGAGGGCCTTTGCCGCGAGGGCTTTCGTCTCGACGAGCCGGTCGGCGTCGATGTCCAGGGCGAGCACCGAGGCACCCTGCCCGACGAGTCGCAGGGTGATGGCTCGGCCCATTCCGGAGCCGGCGCCGGTGATGAGAGCGGCCTTGCCTTCGAATAACCCGGTCATAATCGACGTCCTTCACTTGGTCGGTGGCTCCGGAGCGGCACAGGCGCCCAGCGGACCGCGAACGCCTCCGCGGTGGCGGGCAGGCCTGTCAGAGATCCCGTTGCTCCACGAAGATGCCGGGCTGGCCGGCGTGGATCTCGAGCCATTCGGCGCCTTCCTCCCCGGCCCGCCACGAGTAGAGCATGTCGGGCGTGAAGAATCCCATTCCGGGCCCCACCCGCCGCCGGCCGAAAATCAGCTCCCCGCTGAGGACGTAATTCATCTGGTGAGTGCCGTGACGATGGGGCTTGACCCGCTCACCCGGCTTGGCCGACTCATGGAAGACGGACAGTGCCGGCGACTGGAGAATGGCCTTGGTGACGAGATCCCGCCCGAACAAGTCGAAATACTTCTCGGCCTCCTCGGAATCCCCCATGATCTCGACGTTCGTGCGGCCGGTCATCTCGTTGACGTCGAAGAAGAACTGTCTGGGCTTCTCCTGCCTGCCCTGCCGGTCGGTGCCGTCAGCCATCAGCCCGCTCCTTCCAGTGCCGTTCCGTATATGGAACGGCCGTTGTGAGCGGAAACGTAGTGACACGGGACCGAGGGTGTCAACGGAGGTTTTACGGGTGGCGGTCAGCGCTGGCCGCCACCCCCGCCGGCACCGCCACCAGCGCCACCGGAGCCGCCACCGAAACCGCCGACGAAGCCGCCCCCGGGGCCGCCGCCCGCGCCCCCGCCGCCGAGGAGCCCACCGCCGCCGTTGTCGTTGCCGTTGCCGAACAGCCCGCCGCTGGTGGGGGACCGGGCCGAACCGCCTGAGGGCAGGTCGGCGTTGATGTCCGCGAGGACGACCTGGTCACCGGGCTGGAGTCCCGAGATCACCTCGGTGCGCTCGGGGCCCACCGCGCCGGTCTCCACCCGGACCGCCGTCGCCTTCCCGTCCTTCAGCGCGGTGACCGTGGCCAGCTGTCCGACCCGGTGCACGGCGGACGTCGGCACGGTCAGGACGTCCTTGACCTCCTTCACCGTGATCGACACGGTGGCGCCGGTGCCGTCGAAGAGCCGGGTGCTCGTCGGCTTCAGAACGATCCTGACGGGATAGGTCGTGGTCGAGCCGGTGGTGCTGTTCAGAGCGCCGATCGACGAGACGGTGCCGGTCAGCGGCTCCTTGACCCCGTCCACGGTGACGGTCGCCGGATTCGACACCTTGACGGTGTCCACGGCGGACAGGGGGACCGTGGTGGTGATCTGCTTGTCGCCGTCCCCGAGCACCGTGATGGTGCCACTGGTCGAGAACGCGCCCACGGTGGCACCGGGGGCGAGCGAGATGGCGGCCACCGTCCCGCTGATGGGGCTGGTGAGCGTGGCCCCGTTCAGGTTCTGCTGGGCCACGGCGACCTGCGCGACGGCCGCGTCGATGGCGGCCTGGTCCGCGGCGAGCTGTTCGGCGGTGGCGGGCTGGGCCGCGCGTGTTGTCATCGCCCCACCGCCCGAACCACCCGCCGAGCCGGCACGATCGGACTCGGACGGAGCCGGGGTGGGCCGGGCATCGGATCCACTCGACGAGCCGGAGCCGGAGCCGGATGAGGCGTCGCCTGACGACTCACCGCGCGACGAGCCGCCGTCCGATGAACTGGGACTCGGCCGGGGGGTGGCGGTCACGGTCGGCTTCGGGGACGGCGCGGTCGAGGGGTGGCTTCCCAGGCCTGAGCCGCCCTGGCTCGGCGCGACCGTCCCACCGGTGACCGGGCTGGTCGTCCCACCGGGCTGCGGGCCGGTCGACGGAGTGACCTCAGGCCCGGCCGGTGCGCCGCCGGCGCTGTGCAGGGCGGCGACCGCCGTGTCGAGGTTGACCTTCGCCGAGGCCAGCCGGGACGCCAGGGTCGCCAGGTTCGACTCCCCCGACGCGCTGGACGCGTCGCCGAACCGGGTGATGAGACCGCTGATCGCGCTCTGGCACCGCGTGACGTCGATGGTGCCGACCAGGCCGGCCTGCTGGATCGTGACGGTGTACACGGCGCCGGTGTCGAGACCGCTGAACGTGTAGGGACCAGTCCGGGTCGCGATCACCGTGCCGTTCCTGCTCAGGGTCACCGTGTCCTTGTCACCGACCGTGCCGCCGATCGTCCCGGCCCTGGCCGAGGAGTCGGCGGGGGTTGGCGTGGCCGTGTAGGAGATCGGTTCGGGCGGCGAGCCGCCGGTCACCGCGCAGCCACCGCCCTGGGCGGTTAGCGAGCCGAGATCGGCGCCGAGGTCGGTCAGGACGCCGTCGAGCGCCGACTGGGCGGCGACGACCTCCTGCTGAGCCGTGGTGACAGCGGTGTCGAGCGCGCTCGGCTTCGTGGATCCGTCGGCGGAGGCGCTGGCCAGTTGGACGCCGAAGGTCCCGGCGCCGGTGCCCGAGGACCCTGACGAGGCGTTCGCGAGCAGGCCGATCGTGGAGCCCGATGGCCCCGCCGCGCTCGACGACGCGGACGTCACAGCCGCGGTGGCGCCCTGCCCGCCTCCCGTGGACGTCTGGCCGGACGCGTCGTCGGTCAGTGTGAGCCGCGCGTTCGCCAGGTTCTGGTTCGCGGTGTTGAGCGCGCTCTGTAGCGCGGTCGGGTCCAGGTTCGCCAGGACCTGCCCGGCGCTGACCTGATCACCGATCTGCACCGGCACCCCGGTCACCGTTCCGCCGACCGGGAAGGAGAGCGTCGCCGTGTCGGCCGTGCTCAGCGTCCCGACCGAGGTCAGCGTCTGGGTGACCGACGAGGTGGTCACGGCGGCGAGCCGGTAGGACGGCCCGTCGTCAGCGGTGACCGCGAGACCCGTGCCGACGCCCGCCCCGACGAGCACCAGCGCCGCGACCCCGCCGACGACAGCCTTGCGGGGCCGGCGCGGCCGGCGCGGCACCGGCCGCGAACCGCCGCCAGCCCCCGAGGTCCCACCAGCCCGGAAGGTCCCACCGGCCCGGGAGGCCCCGTCCGCTGGCGCGGTCTCGTCCGCCCGCTGTGTCGCGTCAGCCATTCGTGGTGCCCGTTCCGCCGGATCCGCTGCCACCCGCGCCAGAGCCCCGGCCACCGAAGCCCCCGCCGAAGCCGGTGGCGCAGGCGCCGTTCGTGGCCTCGCTCAGCGCGATCCGGGTGGCCGTGACGGTGCCGGTGTCGTCGGTGTCGCCGTTCGCGACCGCGCACTTCCCGACAGCCAGCCCGGTCGACGTCGCCGCGACCGACTGCGTGTACCTGGTGTCGCCGTCGACCAGCACCGTGTAGGTGACGGCCTTGTCGGTGCCGAAATCGGTGCCCGAGATGGTGATCGTGGAGCCGGACACCGAGGTCACCTTGCCGGTTGCCCGACCACCGAAGCCGCCGCCACCGAAGCCGCCCTGCCCGCCAGGTGCACCCTGCCCGTTCTGACCGCCCGGCCCGTCCGGGCCGCCGCTGGGGCGGGTCTGCGGCTGGCCACTCGGCTGGGGCTGGCCGGTGGGCCGCGCCGCGGCGTTCGGCCCGGCGCAGGAACCGTCGGTCGGCTGGCTGATCATTACCGTCGTCGCGGTGAAGGACGTGGGCATGGCGGTGGGCCGCGCCGAGGGTTGCGCGCCGGATCCGCCGGCCGGCGCACCCGACACCTGCCCGCCCGCCGGCCGGGCGCCGTCCGCCGGCATGTTCGCCGCGGTGACGCACACGCCTTCCTTCACGTCGCTGAGCGCCGCGGACGTTGTCTCGGTGAAGGTGGTGCTCTCGCCGTACTTCACCGCGATCTGCCCGGACTGCTGGCTCTGCACCTGAATGGTGCCGGAGTCGACCTCCGCGATGAGCCCGGACGCGGGAGCCTCCGTTCCTGGCTGGCCGCCGCCCTGCCCGGGTGTGGCGCCGGCCTGGGTGGCGTCCGCCGTGGACGTCCCGGAGGAACCGCCGCAGCCGGCCAGCACGGCGACCAGTACAGCAGCGGAGGCGGCCACGACGGCCGCGGAGCGCCGCGCGGGACGGCCGCCGACCGGCGGCACGGAAAACGGAACCTGGCCAGTCATGGTGTCTGTCCTCGTCATGGGGGCTAGTCGCTGCGGAGCGCGTCGATGGGGGCCAGCCGGGCGGCCCGGCTGGCGGGGTACACGCCGAAGGCGACGCCGATCGCGACCGCGACGGCCAACGAGCCGAGCACAGCCCACCAGACGATCGCCACCGGGTTGTCGATGAACTGGGGCAGCACCAGTGCGCCGCTGATGCCCAGCAGCGCGCCGATCGCTCCTCCGGCGAGGCTGAGCAACGACGCCTCGATGAGGAACTGCCGCCGGATCGCCGCGGGCGGCGCGCCCAGCGCCTTGCGCAGCCCGATCTCGCGGGTGCGCTCGGTCACGGAGACAAGCATGATGTTCATGACGCCGATCCCACCCACCAGCAGGGACAGCGCCGCGATCCCGGCCAGCAGGGCGGTGAGCGTCCGACTCACGGACGTCGCCGTGCTCAGCAGGGACTCCTGGGTGGTGATCGTGAAGTCCGCGCTGGACGAGTCCGTGATGCCGTGCTGGTTCAGGAGCAGACTCGTCGCCTCCTGGTAGGCCGCCGACAGGGTGGACGCCGAACACCCCCTGATGTAGATCGAGGAGACCGAGGTGCGCGTCGTCCCGCCGAACAGGCGGCTCGCCCCGGTGGACATCGGCACGATCGCCTGGTCGTCGAGGTTGTTCGAACTGTCCGAGCCGGCCGAGACGAGCACTCCGACGACCGTGAACGGGATGTTGTTGATCGTCACGCTCTGACCGACCGGGCTGCGCCGGCCGAACAGCTCGGTGGCCGTGTCCGCGGCGAGGACGGTGACCGCCGCGGACTGCGCGTCGTCCGTCGTGGTGATGAAACGGCCCGCGCTGATGGAGCGGTTACGGACGGACAGCCAGGACGGGGTCGTGCCGACCACGGTCGTCGTCCAGTTCACCGAACCGTTCAGCACCGACATCGAGCTCTGTTTGACCGGGGCGACCCCCTCGATGTCGGGCGCGGAGGTCTTCGAGGCCAACGCGGCCGCATCGGCGACCGTGAGCGTCGACGCGGAGCCGAACCCGCCGCGCACACCGGTGGAGCTGGTCGAACTGCCCGGCGAGACGATCAGCAGGTTGCTTCCCAGCGAGCTGATCTGCGATCCGACCTTGTCCTGGGCGCCCACGCCGAGGCCCACTGTGAGTACCACGGCGGCGATCCCGATCAGGATGCCGAGCACCGTCAGACCGGAACGCAGCCGGTGGGTACGGATCGCGTCCACTCCGGTACGGAATGTCTCGAGCCATCCCATCAGCGGGTCGCCGCCTCGGCCGCCGCGGGGGCCAAGAGAGCCGGTGAGCCGGCCGCGGTGTCGGACTCGATCAGCCCGTCCCGGATCCGCACGACCCGGCGGGCCCGGTCGGCCACCTCCTGCTCGTGAGTGATCAGGACGATCGTCCGGCCCTGCTCGTGCAGCTCGTCGAAGAGGTTGAGCACATCCCTGGTCGCCGTCGAGTCCAGGTTGCCGGTGGGCTCGTCGGCGAGGATGAGGGACGGGTCGCCGACCAGCGCGCGGGCGACCGCGACCCGCTGCTGCTGGCCGCCGGAGAGCTCACCCGGGCGGTGCTCGATCCGGTCCGCGAGACCGACCCGGTCGAGCGCGGCGACGGCCCGGTGCCTGCGGAGCTCCCGCCGCTCCCCGCGGTAGACGAGCGGCAGTTCGACATTGCGCCACGCGGACAGCGACGGCAGCAGGTTGAACTGCTGGAACACGAACCCGATCCGACGGTTGCGGATCTCGGCCAGCTCGACCTCGGTCATCGCGCCCACGTCCTCGCCGGAGAGCCGGTAGGTCCCCGCGGTGAGCACGTCGAGGCAGCCGATGATGTGCATCAACGTCGACTTCCCCGAGCCGGACGGTCCGACGATGGCGACGTACTCGCCCTCGGCGATGCGGGCCGAGACGCCGCGCAGCGCGGCGACGTCCAGCGTTCCGGCGCGGTAGGACTTGGCCACCTGGTCCAGCTCGATGACCGGAGCACCCGAGTCCGAACCGGCACCGGCGCTCGGTCGGGGCCGCGTGACCGGAGTGGTCGGGGGTTCCGGTGGCGACACTGTCGCGGGCGACCGGGATGACGTGGCGGCGGGTTCCCGTTCGGGCGGTCTCCTGGCCATGTCAGTTACCACCGCTGCCCGGGAACCCGCCACCGCTCGGAAACCCACCGGCCGGGAACCCGCCACCGCCGTAGCCCTGGCCGCCGGTTCTGCTCCCCGTGCCCCCGCCGGATCCACCCGGACCGGCCGCGCCGCCCGCCACCTCGACGAGCACCTGGTCGCCTTCCGACAGACCGGAGACGATCTCGGTGGAGCCGCCGCCGGAGACCCCGGTCGTCACCGCCCGGGTTGTCGTCGTCGTGCCCGACACGACACGGACGACGGACTTCCCGTTCTCCTGGCTGATGGCCGCCGTCGGGAGCACCAGGACGTTGCTCAGCTGCTTGTAGATCAGCGCCACGGTCGCGGTGTCACCGGCGTGCAGCCCGCCGGGACTGCCGGTCACCTTGATCACTACCGGGAAACTCGCCGTCTGCCCGGAACTGGATGCGATCAGGCCGACCGAGGACACCGTCCCGTAGATCGTGCCGCCCGCACCTCCGGAGCCCCCGATGCCGGCCGCGGTGCCCGAGCCCGGCACGATCGTCGCCTGGTTGCCCTTCGCGATCAGGCCGACGCTGTTGGAGTCGACGCTGGCGTTGACGATCCACGAATCGGTGCTGATAACCGTGATCTGCCCACTCGACGACGAGGTGGACGCGGTGGACGTCGCTCCCGAGCCGGCGGACGTCCCGCCGGAGGAACCCATCCCACCGGCCGAGGCGCCGGACCCGCCGCCGGAGGATCCGGAGCCGCTCCCGCTGGACGATCCCGACACCTGCTGACCCACCACGAGCGAGACGCTCACCACGACTCCGTTGACCGGTGACGTCATGGTCGCCCCGGCCAGCGCCGTCTGCGCCGCGGTGACCCCGTCGGTGGCGGTCGTGACCGACGCCTGATCGGCGGCGAGCTGCTCGCTGGACGCCCCCGCCGTCTGGTCGGAGGCCAGCTTCTCCTGGCCGTTGGCCAACGTCAGCTTGGCCTGGGCGAGGCTCGCCGCCAGCGACGCCGAGTCGATGGTCGCGAGTTGCTGCCCGGTGGTCACCGTGTCGCCCTCGCTCACCAGGACGCCGGTGACCTTGCCCGAAGCCGGGAAGGTCAGGTCAGCCTGAGTGGCCGGTGCGATCGTGCCGGTGGTGGAGATGGACTGCTTGATCGTCCCGATCTCCGCGGTCACGGTCCGGGAGATGACAGTCGCCGCCGCGTCCGAGGATCCACCGCGGCCGACCACATGGATGGTGATCCCCGCGGCGACGGCCACCACCACGATCACGACGGCCAGCGCGACCAGTGGCCGACGACGCGCAGCCAGCCGGCCCACGGATGTCATCGCCGGGCGCCTTCGGCCGGTGTCTGATTCTGCACGCCCGCGAGCATTTCGGGGGCACCTGTGCGCAACCCGTGCGGAATCTATGCGCAGGCTATGAACAACCAGGTCGATTGTCTACTGCATGGATTTCCATTGATCGATCCATTCGTACACGAATTATTTTCGATCATCTGGTGGGTCCGTGCGAAACACGGTTGTCTCGCGGAGGCGACGGGTATGCCTCGCGTGCAGTCAGGCCGGAACTTCCTCGACGGCTCGTATGCAATGCACCGGGGGGAGCAGACATGGCGCGCCGGAAGCTTTCGAAATGCCCGCCGCTGATCGCCGCCGCCGCGGTGGGCTCGGTTCTGTTCGCGGTTCCCGCACAGGCCGCTCCGCCTGCCCATGTCACCGGCGCCGCGTACGGGTGTTACTGGCGTCATGTGGATGGCCACTGGGTCTGGGAGAACGGACAGCGGCACTGGGTTCCCCCGCGGTCCGTCAGGGTCTGCGGGTAAGCGAAAACGGTCGCCACACCCACGCCCACACACAGGACGCCGCCTGCCGGCCACTCCTGCGGCAGGCGGCAGGCGGCAATCTCGTCCGCTTCCGCCGTTGAGCGGGATCCACAACATCGCGCCCAGTGCCACCCCCGCCCCCGCCCCCGCCCCCGACGATGTTCACACCGAGCGTGACCTGCGGGTACAGGTTGCGCCAGGTCTTGTCTTCGTTCGATGTCTTCTTATGATGACATCAAGCGATGACCAAACTGGGGGCACCACGTGCGCGCGGAGCGAGACATCATCCAGTCGAGGACGTCCGCTGACGAAGCGGCGGACGAGGCGGCGGACGAAGTCGCGGAGCCGAAGCCGCCGGGCCCCACCGCGGTGGCTCGGCCGTCCGGCGGAGGGGGGCCGCACCCCCGCCCGGGCATGTTGCTGGGCGTGCTCGTCTACTGCGGGCTCGTGATCGCCGTCATCGGGACGCTGGGCACACCGCTGATCCCGACGATCGCGGCCGCCCAGCACGTCTCGCTGGACAGCGCCCAGTGGCTGCTCACCCTCACGCTGCTGACCGGCGCCGCGTCCACTCCGCTGATCGGACGTCTCGGCGACGGGCCGCACCGGCGGACCGTGATGCTCGCCGGCCTGGGCGCCGTCGCGGTCGGTTCCGTCCTCTCCGCCACCGCCAACGGCTTCGCGCAGCTGCTGGTCGGGCGGGGCCTGATGGGCGTCGGGATGGGCCTGATGCCACTGGCGCTGGCGCTGGCGCGTGACCTGCTGCCCCCGCACAAACTGGTTCCGGGGGTCGCCGCCCTGTCCATCACGGTCGCGACCGGCGCCGGCCTGGGCTACCCACTGAGCGGGCTGCTCGCGGACACGTTCGACTACCACGCCGGCTTCTGGGTCGCCGCCGCGCTGGCGGCCGCCGCGATGGCGGCCGTGCTCGTGGTCGTCCCGGGCCGGGCGAGCGCGCGGACCGCCCGTGGGCGGGTCGACCTGCGGGGCGCGGTGCTGTTCGCCGCGGCGCTGAGCCCGGTGCTGCTCGCGCTGAGCGAGGGCGAGTCGTGGGGCTGGCTGTCACCGGCGGTCATCGCGCTGCTCGTGGGTGGCATCGGCTGCGGGGTGGCCTGGGCCCTGGTCGAGCTGCGGACGGACAACCCGCTGATAGATCTGAAGTACCTGGCGGCGCGGCCGGTGCTCATCGCCGACGTGTGCGCGGCGCTGGCCGGCTTCGGCATGTTCAACGCGATGACGTTGATCAACCGGCTGGCGCAGGCCCCGACCTCGACCGGCTACGGCTTCGGCGCGTCACCGGCCGTGCTCGGCCTGGTGATCCTGCCCCTGTCGGCCGGGACGGTGCTGGCCAGCCGGTGGTCGCGCTGGCTGGGGCCGCGCACCGGCGGTGGGCGGGGCCTGCTGTTGTGCGGCCTGATGGCGGTCGCCCTCGCCCTGTTCGGCCTGGCCGTCAGCCACGACCACCTCGTCGAGCTGGGCGCGGCCACGTTCCTGTTCGGGGTCGGCATCGGACTGGCCTTCGCCGCGATGCCCGCTCTGATCATGGGAGCCGTCCCGCCGCACGAGACGGGCAGCGCGACCAGCTTCAACCAGGTGCTGCGCACGGCTGGCGGCTCGGTGGGAAGCGCGCTCGGCGCGGCGCTGCTCGCCGCCCACACACCGGCCGGTTCGGTCGAGCCGACCAACAGCGGGTACACGATGGCGTTCGTCGTGGCCGGCGGGGTCTGCGCGCTGGCCGCGCTCGCGGCACTGGCCCTGCCCGGCACCCCGTCCGCGGCGACCCGCCCGATGGGGGCGGCGCGCCGGACGGAACTGGAGACGATGGAGGAGGAATCGGCGGGCTCCACCGCCGCGGGACTCATCATGGCGGAGGATGTCCGGTCATGAACACCACTCGGCGGCGCGACGCCGCGCGCAGCCGCCAGGCGCTGCTGGCCGCGGCGGCCGACCTGTTCGCCGAGCGCGGCTACGCGGGGACGGCGATCCGGTCGGTCGGCGACCGCGCCGGCGTCGACCCGGCGCTCATCGCTCGCTACTTCGGCGGCAAGGAGGGCCTTTACCAGGCCGTTCTCGCCGCCGACCCGCTCATCGAACAGTCCGCTCCGAGTGCGGACGGCCCACCGGCCGCCCCGCACGCACCGGTGCCGGCCACATCCGGGGACGACGGGGCCGTGGACGACGGGGCGGCCGTGGCCGGGGCGGTCGCCGGTCCTCCGGACGAGCCGGCAGCGAGCCCGCTGGCGACAGTGCACGGGATGGTGGACCGGGCGTTCGACAAGTGGACGTCGACCGGCGTGAGCGCCGCCGCCCAGAACGTCTTCCGCCGGGAGGTCGACGACGCCGCGCGCCAGGCGACCCGCGAGCGGCTCGACACCGTGCTCGAGCCGCTGCGCGGCGCGGCCGACGGCCCCGACCCGCAGCTGGCCGCCGAGCTGGCTGTCGCCGTGCTGTTCGGGGTCGGCGTCGCCCGGGACGCCGGGACGCTGACCCGGCTGTCCGCGGTGTCGGTCGACGAGCTGCGCGCCCCCCTGACCGCGGCCCTCGTGGCCGCGCTGGGCCTCACGGACTGCCAGTAGAGGCAACCCGACGGTGCGGAGCTCAGAGCATCGCGCCCGGGTTGAGGATGCCGAGCGGGTCGAGGGCGTCCTTGATGCGCTGGTTCAGCCGCAGGACGTCCGGGCCGAGGTAGCCGGGCAGCCACGGCTTCTTCAGGCGGCCCACCCCGTGCTCGCCGGTGATGGTGCCGCCGAGCGCGATGGCCAGGTCCATGACCTCGCCGTAGGCCGTCTCGGCCCGAGCCGTCTGCTCGGGGTCGGTGCGGTCGGTGATGATCAACGGGTGCGTGTTGCCGTCGCCGGCGTGCGCGATCACCGCGATCTCGACCTGCCGCTGGTCGGCGATGTCGGCGATGCCGCGCACCAGCCCGCCGAGCGCGGGCAGCGGCACACCGACGTCCTCGAGCAGCAGCGAGCCGCGGCGCTCCACCGCGGGGATCACCATGCGGCGCGCGACGACGAACTGGTCGCCGACCTCGGGATCGTCGGTGGCGAAGACCTCCCGCGCCGCGTTGGCGCCGCACAGCGCCTCGATCTCGGCGACCTCGGCCGCGGCGGTGGCGCCCGGCTCGTCCGACTGGATCAGGAGCATCGCCTCGGCCGCGCGGTCCAGCCCCATCGAGGTGACGTCCTCGACGGCGTTGATCGACGCCCGGTCCATGAGCTCCAGCATGGACGGGCGCATCCGCCGCGTGATGTCGAGGACGGTCGCGGTGGCGTGGTCGAGGGAGCCGAACGTGGCGACCACGGTCGCCGGTGGCCGCTGCGCGGGGATCAGCCGGAGCACCGCCTCGGTGATGATCCCGAGCGTGCCCTCGCTGCCGACGAACAGCTTGGTCAGCGAGAGGCCGGCGACGTCCTTGAGCCGCGGGCCGCCGAGCTGGACGACCGTCCCGTCGGCGAGCACGACGGTCAGCGCCAGCACGTAGTCCGTGGTGACCCCGTACTTCACGCAGCACAGGCCACCGGCGTTGGTGGCGAGGTTGCCGCCGATCGAGCAGATCTCGAACGAGGACGGGTCCGGTGGATACCACAGCCCGTGTGCCGCGGCGGCGGCCTTCACCTCGGCGTTCAGCGCACCCGGCTGCACCCGCACCGTGCGGGTGGTCGGGTCGACGTCGATCTCCCGCATCCGCTCGGCGGAGACCACGATGCAGCCGTCGACCGCCGACGAGCCGCCGGACAGGCCGGTCCCGGCGCCGCGCGGCACTGCCGGGATGCGGTGCTCGCTCGCGAAGCGCAGCACCGCCCGGACGTCGGAGGTGCTGGTCACGCGCACGACGGCCAGGGGCATCCCGGCGTTCGGATCGTTGGCGCGGTCCCACCGGTAGCCGGCCATCCGGTCGGGGTCGACGATCACCGAGTCGGGCGGCAGGTCGGCGATGAGCGGGGCCAACGCGGGCGGGCTGGCGGCGAGCGGCGAGGTCATCAGCATCTTCCAGTTTATGGAAAAGTTATTCCGTGATACGAACAGCGCTGTGGGCCCACTGTCAAGAAGTGGGGGTCAGTCCCGCAGGTCTCCGGCCAGCCGGGACGCCGCCGCCCGCAGCAGCCCGACCGCCCGCTCGACCAGCTCGTCGGTCATCCGCGCCGTCGGCCCGGACACCGAGACCGCGACCCCCGGCGCGCTCGCCGGGTCGAGGGCGATGGCCACGCAGCGCACGCCGATCTCCTGCTCCTGCTCGTCGAGCGCGAAACCCCGCTCGCGGATGCGGCGCAGCTCCGCGCGCAGCGCCGTCTCGGTGCCCACCGTGTGCGCCGTGTACCGCGGCAGCCCGCGGCTGCGGATGATCCCGAGCGCCTCGTCGTCGTCCAGCTGTGCGAGCAGCGCCTTGCCCACGCCGGTCGAGTGCAGGTCGACCCGCCGCCCGACCTCGGTGAACATGCGCATCGCGTACCGCGACGGCGCCTGGGCGACGTACTCGGCCTGGTCGCCGGAGAGCACGGCCAGGTTGGCCGTCTCGCCCAGCTCGGCGACGAGGTCGTGCAGCACGCCGGACGCGTTGGCGCCGACCATCGCGTTCGCGCGGGCGCCCAGCGGAACGAGCCGGAAGCCGAGCGCGTAGCTGCGGTCGGGCAGCTGCCGCAGGTACCCGCGCTCGACCATGGTGCGCAGCAGCCGGTGCACGGTCGGCGTCGGCAGCTGCGCGCGCGCCGCGAGCTCGGCCATGGGAAGCCGGCCGCCGGCCGCCGCGAGGATCTCGAGCAGGTCCAACGCGCGGTGCACCGACTGCACCCCGGGCACGGCCGGCCCCTGTGACGAGGCGACCTCTGGCGGGCCGGCCTCCGGCGAGGCGACCTCCGGCGACGCGACCTGTGTTGCCGCGGCCTGTGTTGCCGCACCCTGCGGTGACGCGGCCTGTGTTGACACCGTCCAACATCCCTCGGTAGCGTCCGATGAGCGAAAAGGCTATTCCACCATACGAAATTCGGGATGGGCTAGTGCCTGACTACATCGACGTCGTCGGACTGCGCGTCGCCAGCGAGCTGCACCAGTTCGTCGCCGAGGAGGCGCTGCCCGGGTCGGGTGTCGACCAGGCCGCGTTCTGGGCCGGCGCCGCGGAGATCATCAACGAGCTGACCCCGCGCAACCGGGAGCTGCTCGCGCGGCGCGACGAGCTCCAGCAGGCTGTGGACGACTACCACCGGCGCACGCCGGGCCGGCCGGCGCAGAGCGACTACGCCGAGTTCCTGACCTCCATCGGCTACCTGCTCGACGAGCCCGCGCCGTTCACCATCACCACCGACGGCGTGGACGACGAGATCGCGACCCAGGCCGGCCCGCAGCTGGTGGTGCCGCTGCTCAACGCGCGGTACGCGGTCAACGCCGCCAACGCCCGGTGGGGCTCGCTCTACGACGCCCTGTACGGCAGCGACGTCATCGACGAGACGGACGGCAAGGAGCGCGCCGGCGGCTACAACCCGACCCGCGGCGCCGCGGTCATCGCCCGGGTCCGGGAGATCCTCGACCGGAGCTTCCCGCTGGCCAGCGGCTCGCACGCGGACGCGACCCGGTACGCGGTCGACGCCGACGGGCTCGTCGTCACCATCGACGGGGCCGCCGTCCGGCTGGCCGACCCCGCGCTGTTCGTCGGCTTCCGCGGCGAGGGCGACGAGCCGACGGCCGTCCTGCTGACCCATCACGGGCTGCACATCGAGATCCAGGTCGACCGGAACCACCCGGTCGGGGCGGGCGACCGCGCGGGCGTCAGCGACGTCGTCGTCGAGGCCGCCGTCACCACGATCATGGACCTGGAGGACTCGGTCGCGGCCGTCGACGCCGCGGACAAGGTGCTCGGCTACCGCAACTGGCTGCAGCTCATGCAGCGCCGGCTCACCGCCGAGGTGGACAAGGGCGGCCGCGCCTTCACCCGGGTCCTCGCCGCCGACCGCGAGTACACGACCGCCGACGGCGGCACCGTCACCCTGCCCGGCCGGTCGATGCTGCTCATCCGCCAGGTCGGGCTGCTGATGACCACCGACGCGGTGCTCGACCGCGACGGCCGGCCGGTGCCCGAGGGCATCCTCGACGCGCTGGTCACCGGCCTGGGCAGCGTGCACGACCTGCGCGGCGACACCGCCGGCGGCAACTCCCGCACCGGCTCGGCGTACGTGGTCAAGCCCAAGATGCACGGCCCGGACGAGGTCGCCTTCACCATCGAGCTGATGTCCCGCGTCGAGCGCCTCCTCCAGCTCCCGCCGGCGACGATCAAGCTCGGCATCATGGACGAGGAACGCCGCACCTCGGTCAACCTCAGGCGCTGCGTGTACGAGGCCCGGGACCGCGTCGTCTTCATCAACACCGGGTTCCTGGACCGGACCGGCGACGAGATCCACACCTCGATGCTCGCCGGGCCGATGGTCCGCAAGGCCGCCATGCGCGAGGCGACGTGGATCCGCGTCTACGAGGACAACAACGTCGACGCCGGCCTCGCCCTCGGTTTCCCCGGGCGGGCGCAGATCGGCAAGGGCATGTGGGCCGCGCCGGACAATCTGGCCGACATGATGACGCAGAAGATCGGGCACCCGCTGGCCGGCGCGTCCTGCGCCTGGGTGCCCTCGCCCACCGCCGCGGCGTTGCACGCACTGCACTACCACGAGGTCTCCGTGGCGGACCGGCAGCGCGAGCTGGCCGGCCGCCGCCCGGCCGACCGGCTGGAGCTGCTCACCGTCCCGCTCGCGGAACCGGCGGCCGCCTGGTCGCCGGAGGAGGTCGCCGCCGAGGTCGACAACAACGTCCAGGGCGTGCTCGGCTACGTCGTGCGCTGGGTCGAGCTCGGTATCGGCTGCTCCAAGGTGCCCGACCTGACCGGCACACCCCTGATGGAGGACCGCGCCACCTGCCGCATCTCCTCCCAGCACGTGGCCAACTGGCTGCGGCACGGCATCGTCTCCCGCGAGCAGGTCGAGGAGTCGCTGCGCCGGATGGCCGCGCTCGTCGACGCGCAGAACGCCGGCGAGCCGGGGTACCGGCCGATGGCCCCGGCCTTCGAGGAGCTGGCCTTCGCCGCCGCGCGGGCGCTGCTACTCGAGGGCGCCGACCAGCCGAACGGCTACACCGAACCGCTGTTGCACGAGCACCGGCGCGCCCAGAAGAACAAGGAGATGGTCCGCTCATGACGGCACTGCCGCTGGATGTGGCCCGGCAGATCGTCGCCGCGGCCCGGGAGGCGGGGCGTAAGCACGACCTCAATCCGCTCACCGTGGTCGTGTTGGACGCGGGCGGCCACGTCGTCGCCGTCGAGCGCGAGGACGGCGCGTCGACGAAGCGGTTCGAGATCGCCTTCGGCAAGGCGCACGGCGCGGTGGCCCTCGGCCTCGGCAGCCGGGCGCTCATGGCCCGCGCCGAACAGCAGCCGTACTTCATCGCGGCCGCGACGTCCGCCATCGGCGGCGCCCTGGTGCCGGTGCCGGGCGGGGTGCTCGTGCGTTCCGCCGACGGCGAGCTGGTGGGCGCGGTCGGCGTCTCCGGCGACACGTCGGACAATGACGAGCTGGCCGCCGTCGCCGGCATCGAGGCGGTCGGGCTCAGCCCGCAGACCGGCTGAGGAGCCGCCGGCCGGTCAGGACGAGACCCGCACCGCGTAGACCTGCTCGTGGTCCGCGGGCGTCCACATCCAGCCGGCGCCCATCCCCGAGCCCAGCATCTGGGCCGCGTTCACCCGGTACGGCTCCTCGGGGTTGGTCATCCCCCAGCGCTGTGCGATTGTGTGGGCGGCGTCGCGCGCGACGGAAACGGCCTGCTGTTCGTCCGCATAAACTCCGATAATCAGCAGCGCAGGGTCCTCTATCATGCCGCATTCAATGCAGCCCACCTTGCAGACGAGCCAGTCGACCTTCCCGCTCACCGGAACTCCCTTCCGCGACGCCCGCCGGAACTGGTCACGACAAGACTGCCGGAACAGCCCTCAGCGGCCTCGGGAAAGCGCTCAGCCAGCACCATGAGCCGACTCTAGCAAGGAATCCGCCCACCCCCGGGGCCGACCGCCACCGTTGCCTTCCGGTGGCACCACCTCATGGGCCCACCCGATCGAAGGCCCACGTCGACCAGATATCGATCCTGGAAACTCGTGTCAGCGCATCAAAACAAGAAACATCAATCCGACTCGCAGCTTGATTACCTTCAGAATTTCCCGGCCAGATCACGAAACCGCGTAGAGCGACCACCCCGACACGGAGCCCGCCCGGACGCGACACGAGGCGAGGAAAGGAAAGAGATCATGAAGGATGTCGTCATCGGCGAGTACGACGTCGCCATCGAACTCCTCTGACTCTCCCGCCCCCTCGATCTCCCTGTCGGCGCGTCACTCACCCTGACATGGATCGCGGACCGATCCTGTCCGCAAGGCGTGTCAGGGTGAGTGACATGGACGCAGACAAACTCGACTGGAACCGGTCGCTGCGCGAGCAGTGGGAGTTCCACTGGAACCATCAGCTCCGGCCCCGACTCAACGGCCTCACCGACGACGAGTACTTCTGGTCGCCGGTACCGGACGCCTGGAGCGTGCGACCGCGCGGCACCTCGACGGCGCCCGTGCAGGGTGGCGCCGGGCGCTTCACGATTGACTTCGCCTGGCCCAACCCGGTCCCCGCGGCCTTCGCCACGATCGCCTGGCGGCTCGGTCACGTCATCGTCGGCGTGCTCGCCGCGCGCAACGCGGCGCACTTCGGCGCGCCGGCGGCGTCGTACGACACCTGGGAGTACGCGGGCAGCGCGGCCACCGCGCTCGACCAGCTCGACGCCCAGCTCGACGTCTGGCTCGCCGGGGTGCGCGGCCTCGGCGAGGCCGGGCTGCGGGTCCCGGTCGGCGCGAAGGAACCCTTCCCCGAGGCGCCCATGGCCGATCTGGTGTTGCACATCCACCGCGAGCTGATCCACCATCTGGCCGAGGTCTGCCTGCTGCGCGACCTTTATCTGCGCACGGAACCCGCCCGTCCGCCGGCCCCGTAACCGGATCATGGAACGGCCCCGGCGAGCACCGGCGTCGGCTACGACGTGGCGGAGTCGGCCACCGCCGGGGCGGGTCCGGGGAGCGAGAGCCGGATGACGCGCTTCCACACGTTGGCCGTCTGTCGCAGCAGTCCTCCGGTGGTGTACGGGAGGCCGAAGCGTTCGCAGAGGGCGCGTACCTGCGGGGCGAGCTGTGCGTACCGGTTGCTGGGTAGATCGGGGAACAGGTGGTGCTCGATCTGGAAACTCAGGTTCCCACTCATCAGGTGCAGGAGTGCCGGGCCGTCGATGTTGGCTGAGCCCAGCACCTGCCGCGCGTACCACCCGCCGCGGGTCTCCCCCTCGACCTGTTCCTCGGTGAAGGCCTCCGCTCCCTCCGGGAAGTGACCGCAGAAGATGATCGTGTGTGCCCAGACGTTGCGGGTGACGTTCGCGGTGAGGTTGGCGAACAGGACGGGCAGGAACGCCGGGCCGGCCAGCAGCGGGAATGCCACGTAATCCTTGACCGCCTGCCGCCCGGCCTTGCGCAGCGACACCTGGAGCTGCGCCCACGTCTGGCCCCAGCTTTTCTCCCCCCGCCAGACCCGCTCGATCTCGGTGTCGTACAGGGCGATCCCCCATTCGAAGACCGCCGCGAGCGCGAGATTATAGAGCGGCTGGGCGAGGTACGCGGGGTGCCAGCGCTGCTCCGACTTGACGCGCAGCAGGCTGTATCCGATGTCCCGGTCCTTGCCGAGGATGTTCGTGTAGGTGTGGTGCACGTAGTTGTGCGAGTGTTTCCACTGCGCGGCGGGTGACGCCGAGTCCCATTCCCAGGTGGTCGAGTGGATCTCGGGATCGCACATCCAGTCCCACTGGCCGTGCAGGACGTTGTGCCCGATCTCCATGTTCTCCAGGATCTTGGCGGTCGCGAGCATCGTCGTGCCCGCCAGCCATGCCGGTGGCAGCAGAGACGCGAACAGCACCACCCGCCCACCCATCTCCAGGCCCCGCTGAACGGCGATCACCCTGCGGATGTACCGGGCATCGCCTTCCCCTCGGCCGGCGAGAACCTCCTCCCGGAGCTGGTCGAGCGCGCGGCCGAACTCGTCGGCCTCGGCCGCGGTGAGTGCCGTCCGCCTGGCCATTGCCCACCCCTTCAAAGGTCGATCTCGACGTCGCCGGCTGCGCCCGACACGCAGGTCTGGACGAGTTCGCCCTGCGCACCGTGCTCCCGCCCTGTGCGCAGGTCCCGCACCCGGCCCGAGGTGAGCTGGGCCAGACAGCTGTGGCAGATACCCATGCGACAGCCGCTCGGCATGAGAACGCCGGCGTCCTCACCCACCGCCAGCAGCGATGTGTTGCCGCCAGCCTGAACCTGCCGGCCACTCCTGGCGAACCGGACCCGCCCTCCGGTTCCGCCACCGGGCGCTTCGGCGGGACGGAACCGCTCCACCCTCAGGTGGTCCGCGACCCCCGCCCGACGCCACCAGGCCTCGGCGTCCGCGAGCATCCCTGGGGGTCCGCAGACCCAGGCCGGCCGTTCCGCCCAGTCCGGGCAGATCGCGGGCAGCGCCGCCATGGTGAGACGCCGGGCGGGCCCGCCGGGCACCCTGGTGTGGTGCTCGTGAAGCCGAAGGGTGGGGAACCGGGCCGCGAGCTCTCGTAGCTCGGTGCCGAAGATGACATCGTCCCGCGTCGGCGCCGAATGCACGACGACCGCGTCCGGCATCTCGCCACCCTGCGCAAGGCCGCGCAGCATCGACATCACCGGCGTGATGCCGCTGCCAGCGGTCACGAACAGCAGCCGCGGTGGAAGCACCTGCGGCAGCACGAAACACCCCCGTGGTTTCTCCAGGCGCACGATCGCGCCGGGCGGGACCCCTTCCACGAGACGACCGGACAGCTTCCCGTCCGGGAGGGCCTTGACCGTGATCGAGATGACACCGCCGGGATCCCTCGGGGCCGAGGACACCGAGTAGGGGCGCCAGTGCCACACGCCGTCGACATTCACGCCGATCCGGACGTACTGACCCGCGCGATGCTCGTTCCAGCCCGCGCCGGGACGGATCACCAGCGTGGCGACGCCGGCGGCCTCCCGCCGGACAGCCTCGACCCGCCCCCGCAACCCGCGCCGCGACCAGAGCGGATCAATCAGTCCGAGGTAATCATCGGGCAGCAGTGGCGTGGTCAACGACGCCGCGGCATCCAACAGGATTCTTCCGACGGTCACACTACTTTCTCCCGATTGCCGATTTTCGGGTGTGACGCTGGCCTCGCCGGGAGCACGGAACAAGAAGAGAGCTTGCTCGGTGCGATTTTCAGACCGATGCCTCACGCCGGTGCCGGCGCGCTCGCTCGCTCGCTCGAAACGCTACACCCGCGCGTCACCTTCCGCGACCAGGCGGCCCGCGTGCCGAACTCTCGCTCGTCGTCGGTCACGGTGGCGGCGGGATGTTCTCGGCCTTTCGGTGACGGCGTGCCACCCGGCGCAGTTGGACCATGCGACCCACACCGGGGATCGCGACCAGCAACGCCCCGCCGGGGAGGCGGGAGACCAGCCGGGGACGAGTGGTTGGACGGCCCTACACGGTAGAACGATCACATGCGGTGGGACAGTGCGCCGAACACCTCTTCGACCGCCTGCATCCGGAGGTCCTCGAGATCGTCAGCCTGCTGCCGGGCCCGGTCGAGCAGGTGATCGAGGAGTTGCGGGCTGAGCCCGTTGTCACCCGCCGCGGCAGCCCCCAACGAGCGCCACAGCCGCGACTTGCCGTTCACACCGAGCCACAGCGTCTCCAGCTCGACCACGGAGCTCATCGGCGACCGCCGCAGCAGCCGGTTGTTCAGCTTGAGCCGGCCCACCTTCTCCGCGAGCCGCCCGAGCAACGCCTTGGTGCGCCGCCGCGGCACTCCCAGATCCTTCATGATCTGCAGCAGCGCCGTCCGATCCCGCGCTATCTCAGCGGCCACGTGCGCGAGCGCGGGGCCGGAGGGAGTGCCCTGGTGCACCCGCGCGATCCGGGACGCGAGATCGACCCCCGCGCCGGCACCGGCCAAATGGTCGTTCAGGTAGGTACCGAGTAGACGCGGGTCCGGTTCGTTGGTCACGTCTCCCATGCCATCGGGCTTGCCCGCTGGCCAACGACTCAAGCCACCGTGCCGACCGACGGGCCGGGCAGCCCGACGGGCGCCGGGTGTGTGCGGGGGCGATCACAGCCGCGTGCGGGACGATGTCGGCGGCGGAAGGCCGTGTCGTCACCCACCCGCCAGCAGAGGAGCAGCCCGATGAGCCGCCACATCCAGGTCACCTTCGACGCCCACGACCCGCGCGCGCTGTCGTCCTTCTGGCGCGACGCCCTGGGCTACGTCCACCCCGGCCCGCCCGGCGTCGACCTGCCCGAGGGCGCCGACCCGCTGGCCGCCTGGGACGACTTCCTCATGCGGGCCGGCGTCCCGCCGGAGCAGCGCAACACGAGATCGGCCGTCGAGGACCCGGACGGGCACGGCCCACGGCTGTTCTTCCAACAGGTGCCGGAGGACAAGACCGCCAAGAACCGCGTCCACCTCGACGTCCGGGCGGCTCCCGGGCTACAGGGCGACGAGCGGATGGCGGCGCTGGAGGCCGAGTGCGACCGGCTCGTCGCGCTCGGCGCCACGCGGGTAAGCCGCCACGAACCCGTTCCCCCAATGGGCGCCGGCCACATCGTGATGACCGACCCCGAGGGCAACGAGTTCTGCCTGGACTGAAAGCGATCCCGCGCAGCCCCGCGTTCGGGGGGAACCCTACGGGCTAACTAGTCCGGGGGGATCCGACACACCATGACCGTAGAGACGACGAGGGCCGGAACACGACAACGGGGGCCCGAGCGCGACAACGGGAACGGGGGGCGACGGTGAGCCCGAGTGTGATGACGGCGGCTATCGAGGCCGGGCTGGCACGGCTGGTGAACATCCGGGGTTCGATCATCCCGTCGGAGGTGTGGGCGCTGGTGGTACCCGGCGCGGGGGTGATGGCACCGTTCGTCGACCTCGACGCACTCGAACAGTACGTCCACGACCAGGGAATTCCCGCGGACGGGTATGTCGCGCTGCCGTTCGTCGGTCTGGGCCAGATCGCCACCTTGTAAGCCCCGCTCCTTTCTGGTGTTCCACGGAACACCAGGATCAATCATGGTTCGTGGTGACCGCAGCCCGCGGGGGTCTGGTGTTCCGCGGAACACCACCGTCCGGAACAGTGCGCATCTGGCACGGATTCCGGCCCGGCGAGGCAACAGTAACTCTGGACAAGACCGGAAGCGCCTCAGCCACCATGACGGACGCGTACCCCATGGGCGACCCGCCGTACATCCCCTACTCGTTGCCGGACGCTGACCCGGCGGACGGGTCGGCAGCGGACCAGGCCGCCGCCGACGGGGCCTGAGCAGACCGGGATCTGACCGGCCCGGGCCGCGGGCGGACATCCCGTCGTGGTCAGGACGGCGTGAGGCGGAAGATGGGCCAGCCGATCTCGGTGCGCCAGGACCGCGGCGCGGGATCGTCGCGTGGGCCGGTCAGGTAGGTCTCGTGGACGGGGCCGTCGACGGCGAGGGCGTGGTCGACCACCCAGGCGCCGAGCCGACCGTAGGTGACGTCGATGTCGTCGTGGGCGCCGTGGTGGACGGCGGTGGCCAGCTCGACGGCCGGCAGGGTCCGCGGGGTGACGCGGCCCCGCGCCGGTGGGTCGGCGGACGGCCGGTAGACCAGAACCGTGCCACGGCCGGCGGTGGACAGCTCGTTGTCGAAGCAGCCGCCGGGCGGGCCGAGCCGTTCGCGCCCGGCCAGGGCCGCGTCGAGCTCGGTCATCGCCTCGGCGTACCACGCCAGGACATCGTCGTGGTCGACGGTGCCGCTGATCGCGGCTACGGTCCGGGCCGGGACGGAACGCAGCCGTACCGCCAGCTCCGCGACGTCCGGCCGCAGCAGCTGGAGATGTCCGGCGACCAGCTCGGCCCGCGCGCCCGGGTCCTCGTTGGCGAGGATCCGGGCGACGTCGGCCAGCGGCATGTCCAGCTCCCGCAGCCGGTGGATCACCTGGGCGGACGGGATCTGCTCGACGGTGGCCGCATGACGAATCAGATCGGAGCAGGGTGGGCCGCCATGACCATCAGTGACCGGCTCGACGGCCGCCGCGCGCTGGTCACCGGAGCCAGCAGGGGCACCGGCGCCGCCATCGCCGACCGGCTCCGCGAGGCCGGCGCGATCGTGCTGGCCACCGCCCGCACCCGCCCGTCCGGCCAGGCCGGGCCGGACCTGTTCATCCCCGCCGACCTCACCACCGCCGAGGGCGTCGCCGCCGTCGTCGACCAGGTGCGGAACCGGTTCGGCACGCTGGACATCGTCGTGCACACCCTCGGCGGATCACAGGCCCCACCTGGTGGTTTCGCCGCCCTCACCGACCAGCACCGGGACCACGAGCTGCGTCTCAACCTGCTCGCCGCCGTCCGGCTGGATCGTGCCCTGCTGCCGGCGATGATCGACGCCGGCGGCGGGGCGGTGGTGCACGTGTCGTCCATCCAACGGCGAATGCCCCTGTACGAGGCGACCCTCGGCTACGCGGCGGCCAAGGCCGCGCTCACCACCTACAGCAAGGGCCTGGCCATCTCCCGCGGGCAGGCGCTGGAGCAGGTCATGGATTCCCTCGGCGGCATCCCACTCGGCCGCCCCACGCAGCCCACCGAGGTCGCCGAACTCGTTGCCTTCCTCGTGTCCGACCGTGCGGCCGCCATCACCGGCGCCGAGCACACCGTCGACGGCGGCACCGTGCCGACCGTCGGCTGATCATCCGCCCGGCCTGGCCCGCGGCACCCGGCGCCGCGGGCCAGGCCGGGGTTCAGGTGATCTGGACGCTGGGTGGATGTCCGTTCCAGGTGACGAAGCACGAGGACGTCCTGCCGTCGCGACTGAAGTCGACCCGCAGCCATCCCTCGGCCTGCCACGCCTGCACCTTCCAGCCGACGTCCGGCGTCGCGGACACCAGGCGGGCCGAGACGTCGGTGGTCTCGATCACCACTCGTCCGCCGTCAAGCTGGTAGCTCTGCGCGGTGGCTGTGGCTGTGGCGGCGGGTGCGGGGGCCGCGGGCGGCGGCGCGGCCACGGGGCCGGTTGACGGCGACGCTGCGGCCGGGTCCGGGAGGGCCGTTGCCCGCGGTCGCGACGTCGGCGGGGCGGATGCGCTGGGCAGCGCGGTCGACGACAGGGTGGACGTCGCCGACGGCACCGCCGTCCCAGCGGGCACCGCCGTCCCGGACGGCGCCACCGTCGCGGACGGCGACAGCCCCGGGGGCGGGTTGACCGACGGGAGCGGCGGGACGTCCGGCGGGTCGATGGCGACGGCTGACGACGGCGTGGCGAAGGTGTCGCCCGCGAGTACCCCGTTGACGGCGAACCAGGACAGGGTGACGGCCAGCGCGGTCGCGACCACCCAGGCGGCCAGGCGGAGCAGAGTCCAAGCCATAGCGGTGCGATATTGCCACATTCGCCCTGTTCAGGTATCGACGCATCGTCAGCTACCGACACGTCGTCAGCTACCGACACGTCGTCAGCTACCGACGCATCGTCAGCTACCGACACGTCGTACCGCCGCCGCCCGAGAGGAGCCACGCCGATGACTCCGCAGGCGACCGGGTAGCCGGGCGTGGCGACGATCCTGGTTGTCGAGGACGACCCGTACGTGCGTGCCGCGCTGGTGCGGCACCTGTCCAGCGCCGGGCACGCGGTGCGCAGCGTCGGCGCGGCGCTCGACGCGCTGCGCGAGGTGACGCAGGTCGGCTGCGACCTCGTCGTGCTCGACCTGGGCCTGCCCGATCTGGACGGCGCGGCCGCACTGCGGATGCTGCGCGGCGTCAGCGACGTCCCGGTGGTGGTCGCGACGGCCCGCGGGGACGAGCCGGCGATGGTCCGGCTGCTGCACAGCGGTGCCGACGACTACCTGGTGAAACCGTTCTCGCCGGAGCATCTCGACGCGCGCGTCACCGCCGTGCTGCGCCGCACGAGTCCGGCCGCCGCCACCGGCCGGGTACCGGCGTTCCGGGTGGGTGAGCTGGTGGTCGACCCCCGGCAACGCACGGCGGTGCTGGACGGGCGGGATCTCGACCTCACCCGGCGCGAGTTCGACCTGCTGGCCTACCTGGCCGCCCGCCCCGGCGACGTGGTGCCGCGCCGGGAGCTGCTGGCCGCCGTGTGGCAGCAGGCGTACGGCGGCGACCAGACGATCGACGTCCATCTGTCGTGGCTGCGCCGCAAGCTCGGGGAGACCGCCGCCCGGCCGAAGTACCTCCACACGGTGCGTGGCGTCGGAGTCAAGCTCGAGGCGCCTCGGCCGTGAGTCGGCCGACGGCACGATGCGGGCTCGGCAATGGCCAGGCGAGGGCGAGATGAGGGCACGGTGAGGGCACGGGTGAGAGCGCGATGAGGTGGGCGCTCGCCAAGGTGTCGATCGCGGTGACCACGATGGTGGCGCTGGCCTTCCTCGTCCCGCTGGTGCTGACGGTCCAGCGGACGGCGCACGACCGGGCGTTCACCGACGCCGAGCGCCAGGCCGCCGAGCTCGGGCCGGCGCTGGCGATCACCACTGACCAGGCGGCGCTGGGCCGGGCCCTCGCCAGCACGCGCGGCGGGGCGGAAGGACTGGTCGCGGTGCACGTGCCGGCACCCGCCCAGCCTTCGGCGCTGGTTGCCGTCGGGCGGTCGCGGGCCGGGGCGGCGGAGCTGGCCGCGGTGGCGGGTGCCGGTAGTTCCTCGGTGGTGGCGGTGCCGGGCGGATCCGTCCTGCTGCGGCCGGTCGCGGTCGCCGACGCGCGGATCGCGGTGATCGAGGTGTTCGTGCCCGAGGCCGAGCTCGGCCGGGGCGTGGCGAGGGCGTGCCTGGTCCTCGGGGGTGTCGCCGCGGCGCTGGTGCTGGCCTCGGTGCTGGTCGCGGACCGGCTGGGCACCCGCATCGTGCGGTCGGCGCGCGGGCTCGCCGGCGCCGCCCGGGAACTGGGCTCGGGTGACCTGACCGCCCGGGCGCTCGGTGACGAGCAGGTGGCGGCGCAGCGCTGCGACGCGGCCGACGTCGTGCGCGACCGCGCCGACTTCTGGTCCGCGCTGGCCGAGGACCAGGGGCGCGGGTGGGCGGTGTCCGGCGTCGATCGGCCGGCGCCGGTGCCGGTGGCGCACGCCGAGCTGGCGACCGCGCTGGACGCGTTGCTCGGCAACGTGTTCCGGCACACCGCCGAGGGTGTGGCGTTCGCGGTCGAGCTGCGGCTGACCGACCACGCCGTCTGGGTGCGCGTGCTCGACGCCGGCCCGGGGGTCGTCGACCCCGCGGCGGCGCTGCGCCGGGGCGGCGGGGCCGGGGGCGCGGGCTCGACCGGGCTGGGGCTGGACATCGCCCGGCGGGTGGCCGAGTCGACCGGCGGTGAGCTGACGATCGGCCGGTCCCAGCTCGGTGGCGCCGAGGTGCGGATGCGCCTGCGCACGTCGTCCACCCGCCCGCCGGACGGCCGTGGACGCCGCCTGCGCCACCGCCGTGGCTTCCGGGCCCGCAATCGGGGTGCATCCCTAAGCGGGTCTTAAGAGCGTTTCTGCGCTGCCTCAGCAGGGCCGGTCGGCGGCGCGCCCGCAACTAGCGTCCTGCCGCAATTCGCCATTGCGGGAGGTATGTACGCCATGTCGTCTTTGCGAGGTCGGCACCGACGCCGTCGTCGTCAGATCATTTCGGGTACCGCGGCCCTGCTCACCCTTGGCGGTGCGGTCGGCCTGGCCGTGGTGGTGCCCGGCACAGCGGACGCCGCCGGCCTCGACGCCGCGTACAGCCGCACCAGCGACTGGGGCACCGGCTACTCCGCCCAGTATCAGGTCACCAACTCCGCGGACTCGCCGGACGGCTTCACTCTCGAGTTCGACCTGCCGGACGGCGCGACCCTCACCTCGCTGTGGAACGCCGCCTACCAGGTGGACGGCCGGCACGTGACCGTCACCCCGCCGGCCTGGCAGACCACACTCGCGCCACGGGAGTCGGTCGACGTCGGCTTCGTCATCGCCGCTCCGGGCGGCGCTCCGACGAGCACCCCGAGCACCCCGAGCATGCCGACCACGCCGCCCGTTTCGACCACCGCGCCGCCGGCACCGCCGTCCCCATCGGCACCGCCGTCGAACGGCTCCGGCGGCTCCGGCGGGTTCGCGCCGTACGTCGACACCTCGCTGTACCCGCCGTTCGACCTGGTCGCGGCGGCGCGGACCGCCGGCCTGCGTGACGTCACGCTGGCCTTCGTCGTGGCCGGTGGAGGCGGCTGTACGCCGAAGTGGGGCGGGGTCAGCGACCTCACCATGGACGGCGTGCCCGGCCAGATCGGCCGGTTCCGTGAGCTGGGCGGCGACGTCCGGGTGTCGTTCGGCGGGGCGTCCGGCACCGAGCTCGCCAGTGCCTGCGGCAGCGCGGGCGACCTCGCGGCCGCGTACCGCAAGGTGGTCGACGTCTACGGGGTGACCCGCCTCGACTTCGACGTCGAGGGCGGCGCATTGCCGGACGCCGCCGCGAACACCCGGCGCGCCCAGGCGATCGCCCGGCTTCAGCAGGAGGCCGCGGCCGGGGGCCGGCCGCTGGAGGTCTCGTTCACGCTGCCGGTGCTGCCGTCCGGCCTGACCCAGGCCGGCGTGGACCTGCTGGCCAACGCCCGGGAGAACGGCGTGACGGTGAACGCCGTCAACATCATGGCGATGGACTACGGCGACGGCGCCGCGCCGAACCCGGCGGGCCGGATGGGCCAGTACGCCATCGACGCCGCCACCGCGACCCAGGCCCAGGTCAAGGGCGTGTTCGAGCTGTCCGACGCGCAGGCGTGGGGGCGGGTGGCCGTCACCCCGATGATCGGTGTGAACGACGTCGCCAGCGAGGTGTTCACCCTGGCCGACGCGCGGCAGCTGGTGCGGTTCGCGTCCCAGATCGACCTCGCCTGGCTGTCGATGTGGTCGCTGACCCGCGACCAGCCCTGCCCCGGCGGGCCGGTGCCGTACGCGCAGCCGACCTGCGGCGGCATCGAGGCGCAGCCGTTCGATTTCACCCGCGCCTTCAACGCCGCCCAGTGAGAAGCCGCCCGGTGAGAAGCCGCCCAGTGAAGGGGACCGCCATGCCGAACCGCCGCACGTTCCTGTTGGCGGCCTCCGCCGCCGTCGCGGGTACCGCCGGAGGCGCCGCGTGGGCCGCCGCCGGCAGCCGGGAGCACGCCGCGCTCGCTGCCGGCGCGGGCAACGCGGCGCTCCAGCACCCGGCCGGCTGGGTGCGCGCCGACCCCAGCTTCGGCGTGGTGCACGACTTCGTCGAGTTCACCCACAACGACGCCGGCATGTTCTGCAACACCACGGCGGTCGACATGTTCAGCGTGCCGATGGCCATCGGGCTGCGCGGCAGCGCCGACCAGACGACCGGACGGCTGGCGCCGGGCGGCCGGGCCGCCGTCTTCGACGCGATGCGGGCACACCCGGTGTTCGCCCCGCTGGTCGTCGACGACGCCGGCGGGGAGGGCACCCGGGTGATCGCGCCGGGCCACGGCCTGGAGGCCGGCATCTTCCCCGCCACCTACTTCGACGGCTACATCGACGCGGTGTGGAACCAGTACACGTCGCGCCAGCTCACGGTGGACGTCGGGACGGGCACCCGGGTCGGCACGGTGAACGGCGGCCTGCTGCGCTTCGACGGCGGGGTCGCGCCGTTCGTCCGGCCGAGCACCCGCGACGTCCTGTTCTGCGACGGCGCGCTCGCGGCGCCGAACGACGGCGTCACCGGGCCGGTGGCCGCCGTACTGGGAGCCGGCTTCAACCGTTCGACGCTGCTCACCCAGCCAGCCCAGCCGGCGACCGAACCCGCGGGCTTCTACCGCGACCCGACGACCAACCACTACGCCCGGGTCCTGCACGAGCACAGCGCGGACGGCCGAGCGTACGGATTCGCCTTCGACGACGTCGCCGGCTTCGCCTCCTACATCCAGGACACCGCGCCGACGTCCGCCACCCTGTGGCTCACGCCCTTCTGACCGCCGACGGCCGTCGCCGGCAGCCCGGGTGGACGGTCCTCGTAGCCTGAGTCCGGAAATCCGTGGGACCAGTCGATACGGATGGCTGGCCGCGGCGCGGGAGGAGGCGGGTGGGAATGGTCGTGCGGGTGCCCGTGATCGCGCTGACCGGATACCTGGGTGCCGGCAAGACGACGGTGCTCAACCACCTGCTCCAGGCCCCTGGGGCACGCCTTGGGGTCGTGGTCAACGACTTCGGGGCGATCAACGTGGACGCCGCGCTGGTCTCCGGTCAGGTGGACCAGCCGGCCTCGATCGCGGGCGGCTGCCTGTGCTGCCTGCCGGACACGGACGGCCTGGACCAGGCGCTGGAGAAGCTGAGCCATCCCCGGCTGCGGCTGGACGCGGTGATCGTGGAGGCCAGCGGCGTCGCCGACCCGCCGGCGCTGGCCAGGCTCATCCGGTTCAGCGGTGTGGACCGCGTGCGCCCCGGCGGTCTCGTCGACGTGATCGACGCCCCCGCCTACTTCGACACCGTCGACACGGGCGGGCTGCCGCCGGCCCGGTTCGCGTCCGCCTCGCTCGTCGTCATCAACAAGACCGACCGGATCCCGCCGGCGCGGCGTGCCGAGACGTTGGCGCGGATCACCGGCCGGGTGCGCGAGAGCAACCCGCACGCCCACGTCGTCGACACGACGCACGGCCGCGTCGACCCGGTGCTCGTGTTCGACGCCGCGAACCCGTACGACCCGGTCGACGAGCTCCCGCTCGCGGCCCTGGCCCGGCACGACCACGACCACGAGGACGGTCACGACCCGCACCCGCGGGTCGACGCGGTGACCGTTCCCGCCGCCGGTCCGATCGATCCCGGCCCGCTGGTCGACCTGCTCGAGGATCCCCCCGCGAACGTCTACCGGCTCAAGGGCACCGTGACCGTGGAGACGGCGCGGGGACCGCGCGGCTATGTGGTCAACGTCGTCGGACGGGAGATCAATGTCGCGACCAGGCCCGGCGCTGTCAGGCCCGGCGCTGTCAGGCCCGCGGCGGACGATGCCAGCGGTCTGGTCGCGATCGGCATGCGTCTCGACCAGGCCGCCGTCCGCGCCCGTCTCGAGGCGGCCCTCCAGCCGTGCCCTGGTCGCCCCGCCGCGGACGGGGTCCGCCGCCTCGCCCGCTACCGGCGCCTGAGCACCTGAGCACCTGGGCGGGCCGCTCCCTGGGATGTCCCAGGGCGTCCTATGAGAAGGCCTTCACCTGTGGAAGTACCTCCCCAGCCAGCATGCTCACCTGCTCGAGGTAGCCCTCGCCCTGATCGGCCGGCGCCAGGACGAGCTCGGTGCAGCCGGCCGCCCAGTAGCGGTGCAGCTGCTCGACAACCTCGCCCGGCCGACCGGCGGCGAACAGCCGCGCCGGGAACCCGGCCTCGGAGTCGGTGATCTTCGCCCACGCGGCCGCGGCGCTCACGGCGGCACCACCCGACGGATCCACGTGTACCGGGACGAGCATTCCAGTCGTGAAAGGGACCTCGACCCGCCCCAGCTTCTCCCGATGCTCGAGCAGAAAGGCCCGGCGCCGCGCGAAGCTGTCGGGGGCGAGGAGATAACCGATCCAGCCGTCTCCGTACGTCGCCGCCCGACGCAGCGACACCTCTTTCCAGCCCGCGAGAAGGAACGGGACGTCCGGCGCGCCCGGCGCGATTGTCACGTCCGGACGCTGCGCGCCCGATCTCAGCAGCGACTGCACCTGGCCGAGAACCGACTCCATGCGACGTCCGCGCTCCGGCAGCGCGACACCCGCCACCTCGAACTCGCCGGGGTATTCGCCCCCTACGCCGACTCCGACGCGCAGGCGGCCCGGAGCGAACGCCGCCAGTGTTCCGAGCTGTTTCGCCAGGGCCACGGGATTCCGCAGGCCCATGAGCATCACGCACGGCCCGAACGAGACCCGCTCGGTCCGCGCCGCCACGACGGAAAGGGTGACGACCGACTCCAGCATCGGATGCGGGTGCAGCAGGTGGTCGCCGATGTAGACGCCGTCGAAACCGGCCGCCTCCGCCCGCCGGGCCGCCTCGACCACCCGCGCGGTGTCGACCGCGCCCGTGCCCGGGTTCGCCACCGTGGGAAGCATCAGCCCCACCGCCGGGCCGGTGGTCGTCACCGGCTCACCGGCCGTTGCCGAGCAGCGGTGGGAGTGGGCGAGCCGAGGGCCGGGCTACGCGGCGGATCGGGCCACAGGACCTCCTCGCGGACCGCGACGAACCAGGACTCCCGGACCAGGTCGTCCTCGTTCCCGGCAAGGTTCTCCGCGAACCACGCGATCCGCGCGCGCAGGTCGTCGAGATTGTCGAAATAGACCTCGTTCACGGCGTCGTACGGCCAGTCGCCCACGTCCCGCGGCAACGGATGGTTCTGCATATATGCCTGCCCGCGGGCCACCGGGGGAATCGGCACCGCCCCGACCAGGCCCGCGCGATTCCGCCAACGGTCGAAGAACTCCGCCTGGGTGAGGCCCGCCGCGCGCGTCGCGAGAGCCATGTGCTTCAGGCTCTCACCACCGTCCCGCCACCGCCGCGAAAGCCATTCCTCACCGCGCATCACGTGCTCGCTGGCCACCACAATTCCGCTGGCATCCCGTTCAACCGCGCGGCCGAGCAGTTCGTCGACCACTGCGCCCTCCGGTGACGCCAGCCATGACTCGAACCGCTTCAGGTGCTCCTCGTCGTCGAACCACTCCTGGCCGACGGCGTGATGACGCGGTTCGGGCGTGACCTCGTCCAGCACGATTCCCGCGGTTACCCGGGAGGGCCGGACGTCCGGCGGTGCGGCCGCGGCGGCACCCATGGCGGCGCGCCAGGCGGGCACGAAGTCGTCCGGTGCGCACCCCCGGGTGACCAGTAATATCCGCTTGATCATTACTCTCCTATAGCTGGCCAACCGAGCCGCGGGATCGACCACTTCACCCGGCACCCAGCCCTCCTGCCCGCCGCCCGCCGACGCCCGAACCGGTGACCAGCCTCGTTCGGATGCAGGCGAGGAGCTCGTCGACGTCGACGGGCTTGGTGATGTAGTCGGTCGCGCCGGCGTCGAGGCACTTCTGCCGGTCGTCGGGCATGGCCTTCGCGGTGACGGCGATGATCGGCAGATCCGCGATCCGCGGCATGGTGCGGATCGCGGTCATGGTCGTGTAGCCGTCCATCTCGGGCATCATGATGTCCATCAGGACCAGGTCGATGCTCGGATCGGACTGCAGCATCTCGATGCCCCGGCGACCGTTCTCGGCGTGGATCACGTTCAGCCCGTAGAGCTCGAGGATGCTGGTGATGGCGAAGACGTTGCGCACGTCGTCATCCACCACCAGCACCGTGCGCCCGGTCAGCTGGTCGTTGTTGTAGGCCGCCTGCCGCGGCGGACGCCGGTCGTCCGCGGGCGACGCGGGGGCGGCGAGGGCGGACGGCGCGCCGACGGGGCGCGGGTCGCCTGACGAAGGCTCGGTGTCGCTCAGGGCCTGCGTGCGGCGGGGCCGAGGAACCATCTCGGGCTCAGTCGGCGGCGGGGGAGCCAGCGGCAGCCGCAGGCTGAAGGTGCTGCCCCTGCCGAACTCGCTGCGGGCCTCGATCTCGCCGCCGAGGAGGGCGGCGACCTCACGGCAGATGGACAGGCCGAGGCCGGTGCCGCCGTAGCGGCGGCTGGTGGTGCCGTCGCCCTGCTGGAACGCCCCGAAGATGCGTTCGAGGTTCTCCTCGGCGATACCGACGCCGGTATCGGTGACCTTGAAGGTGACGCCGGGGGTGGCCGGTGACGGGTCGCCGCCCGGGGTGGTGACGATGGCGAGTTCGACGCTGCCGCGCTCGGTGAACTTCACCGCGTTGGAGAGCAGGTTGCGCAGCACCTGCGCGAGGCGGTGCTGATCGGTGAGGAGATCGGCCGGTATGCCGGGGGCGAGATCCACGGTGAACCGCAGGCCCTTCTCCGCGGTGATCGGCGAGAAGGTGCTCTTCATGTCCTCGGCGAGATCACGCAGAACGACCCGTTCCAGGTGGATGTCCATCTTCCCGGCCTCGACCTTGGAGAGGTCGAGAATATCGTTGATCAGCTGAAGGAGATCCGAGCCGGCGGTGTGGATGACGTGGGCGTACTCCACCTGCTTGGCGGTGAGGTTGCGGCTCGGGTTCTGCGCCAGCAGGCGGGCGAGAATCAGCAGGCTGTTCAGTGGTGTGCGCAGCTCGTGCGACATGTTCGCCAGGAACTCGGACTTGTACTTGGAGGCGAGCGCCAGCTGCCGGGCGCGTTCCTCCAGCTCCTGGCGGGCCCGTTCGATCTCGGCGTTCTTGACCTCGATGTCGTGGTTCTGTCTGGCCAGCAGGGTGGCCTTCTCCTCCAGCTCCGCGTTGGAGAGCTGGAGGTCTTCCTGGCGGGACTGCAGCTCCTCGGACCGGGCCTGCAGCTCGCCCGCGAGCCGCTGGGACTCCTCGAGCAGCGCGTCCGTCCGCGAGTTCGCGATGATCGTGTTGACGTTGACGCCGATCGTCTCCGTCAGCTGGTTCAGCAGGTCGAGGTGGACCTGGGTGAACGGGGTG
The DNA here is from genome assembly GCF_949319125.1 of Frankia sp. Hr75.2. Taxonomy (NCBI): domain Bacteria; kingdom Bacillati; phylum Actinomycetota; class Actinomycetes; order Frankiales; family Frankiaceae; genus Frankia; species Frankia sp. Hr75.2. Next base: position 35,672 of record NZ_CASGGV010000325.1, read on the forward strand.
AAGGAGGCGAGCTCGACGACGCCGAGCACCTGGTCCTCGAACAGGATCGGCAGCACGATCAGCGTCACCGGGGTCGCCTCGCCGAGGCTGGAGGCGATCTTCAGGTAGTCGGCGGGGGTGCGGGCCACGATGGACCGTTTCGTCCGCGCCGCCTGCCCGACGAGCGACTGGCCGAACTCGAACCTGCGCGGCATGTCGGGGGTGGGCCGGTACCCGTAGCTCGCGATGAGGGTGAGCGCCGGGGCGTCCACGCCGGCGTCGGCGAGGAAGAAGGTGCCGTGCTGCGCGTCGAGCATCGGGGTCAGCTCGTCGATGACCAGCTGCGCGACGGTCTCCAGCTCGCGGTGGCCCTGCATGAGTCCGGCGATGTGGGCGAGGCTGGTCTTCAGCCAGTCCTGTTCGTGGTTGGCGCGGGTGGTCTCGCGCAGGGAGCGGACCATCGCGTTGATGTTGTCCTTGAGCTCGGCGACCTCGCCCTGTGCGTCGACCGTGATCGACCTGGTCAGGTCGCCGGTGGCGACCGCGCTGGTGACGGCGGCGATGGCCCGGACCTGGCGGGTGAGGTTCCCGGCGAGCTCGTTGACGTTCTCGGTCAGGCGCTTCCAGGTGCCGGAGAGTCCCTCGACCTCCGCCTGGCCGCCGAGGCGGCCGTCGGTGCCGACCTCGCGGGCGACCCGGGTGACCTCGTCCGCGAACGAGGAGAGCTGGTCCACCATCGTATTGATGGTCGTTTTCAGTTCGAGGATCTCACCGCGGGCGTCGACGTCGATCTTCCTGGTCAGGTCACCGCGGGCGACGGCCGTGGTGACCTGGGCGATGTTGCGCACCTGGCTGGTGAGGTTGTTCGCCATGAAGTTGACGTTGTCGGTCAGGTCCTTCCAGGTGCCGGAGACGCCCTTGACGCTCGCCTGGCCGCCGAGGCGGCCGTCGGTGCCGACCTCGCGGGCGACCCGGGTGACCTCGTCCGCGAAGGCGCCGAGGGTGTCGACCATGGTGTTGATGGTGGAGGCGAGCGCCGCGACCTCACCCTTCGCCTCCACCGTGATCTTCTGCGAGAGATCACCCCGGGCGACGCCGGTGGCCACCTGGGCGATGGAGCGCACCTGGGCGGTCAGGTTCGAGGCCATCACGTTCACGTTGTCGGTCAGGTCCTTCCAGGTCCCCGACACACCGCGGACGTTGGCCTGGCCGCCGAGATTGCCCTGGGTGCCGACCTCGCGGGCCACCCGG